>CAZYAC010000360.1:0-4988 GCA_964645475.1 uncultured Saprospiraceae bacterium
TGTCCTTTTGAAGAAATACTCAATTACGAAGAGGTTCCTGAAAAAATTAGATTCGAGGCAGAGACGGCTATGCTAAAATTTATGTACCCAGCTGATATTGATCGTCAAATCAAATTTCAAAAATTTAGAATTCATGAGAAATGCGAAAAACCGGAACCGAGCGGAGCCATTCCCTATCCATATAGCATGCACTATATTCGACATGTTGATAATGAAATAATTTCTTCTGTTGTTATTAGGTTGAATTTTAATATGGATCAAGAGTATAAATCACAAATTGGTTTGGCCAGTGGGAAAAAAGAAGATGATCCTCGTTATAAAAACTATATATCCAAAACAACGCTGGATAGCATTCTTAGAAGTCATAACTTTTCGAACTTTGTTTGGGTTGGAACTGATTATGGTAGTTATGGTCACCAATTTTTGAATGTTTATAAAAAAAGGTATGGTTCACGGGCAGAGGTTAATTTAAACACGGGAGAATTTAATTCTATGGAAGAATGGAAAAAAGAGACGGCAACAAATTTCGACTTGATACCCAGATATGAAGGTGGAGAAAGCATACCCGTCCAGTTAGAAAAGCATCGCCAAGTTATAGATAGTTTATTAAAAGACGGACAAAGTCCCAGATTTGCCTCTGAAAAATTGGTAAAAGAAGGTATGCAGTATTTAAAGGATAGAAAGCCGAAGAAAGCGATGTCTTTACTGAACTTGGCTTATCTAGTGGATTCGACGAATGCAAATGTCTACTGGGGCTTTGGAAGAACCCTAAGTACTAGTATAAATGGTTTTGCGTTTAATCCTTCCAAATGGTATGATATCGGATTTTCGTTGGATTCGAATAATGTAAATCTGTTACGGTCTTATGCATGGCATGAACAGGGAACATTTGGTTCAAACCATTTATTCTCTAATAGCACAAAAAGAGATTCTGTCAGATATAAAGAAAATTTTCCAATTTGGTTTAAACAGGTAGAAGACTATTTTCTAAAAGCAATAGGTATGGAACCCAATCATTTGGGAACGATCAACGGACTTGCTTCATTTTATGAAAAGCATAATAGATTTGAAGACGCAGAAGAATGGTATCTTAAAGCTTTAGCCATCAACCAAGAAGATTTGAATACCTTGGATAACTTAGTTAGCATGTATTTGGATCTAAATGATTGTAAAAGTGCCATTGCGTATAACGATATGACTAAAAATCTGACGGACTATTGTAAAAGAGGGTGTTATATTTCTGCACTAAAAACAAAGTGTGGTGAAATTTAGAGACCAACTCACAGATGCTTTGCGCCTCTGCGAACTCTGCGAGAAAAACACTTTTAAGAGCAGACAGAATATTCATTTATTCGATATTCAGTATTCTTACCCCTTATTCCCATTAAATAACAACTAATCAACAATCATCCCCTGCTCTTGTAAATCTTGCTCTTTGATGTTCGCTGGTAAATCACGGAAACTATATTGTTGATCTCTCAATTGCGGAACAAACCCTGCGTCTCGAATAGCCTGTTGAATTCCTGAAGCAGTAAATCTAAAAGCTGCACCAGCGGCTGAAACTACGTTCTCTTCGATCATGATACTACCAAAATCGTTGGCTCCAGCGTGCAGACAAACCTGAGCGACCTGCTTCCCTACGGTCAACCATGAAGCTTGAATGTTAACTACGTTGGGCAGCATGATTCGACTCATCGCAATCATACGGATATACTCGTCACCAGTACAGGTATTTCTGGCTCTTTTGATTTTCTTTAATAAAGTTCCTTCATCCATAAAAGGCCAAGGGATAAAAGCCAAAAAACCTTTTGCGTCTGCTGGTTTTTCGGATTGGACTTGTCGTAGATCAACGAAATGCTGCATACGCTCTAAGTTGGTTTCGATATGTCCAAACATCATGGTTGCAGAAGTTGTAAAATGTAGTTTGTGGGCAGCACGCATCACGTCGAGCCATTCCTGTCCACCACATTTTCCTTTAGAGATTAATCGCCTTACCCGGTCATCCAAAATTTCAGCACCTGCTCCCGGCAACGAATCCAGTCCTGCTTCTTTTAGTGCTTTTAAAACTTCTATATGGGTAGATTTCTCCAGTTTAGTGACGTGAGCAATTTCCGGAGGACCGAGCGCGTGTAATTTTAAATTAGGATAAAGTGATTTCAGCTCGCTAAATAAATCGCAGTAATATTGGAGCCCAAGATCGGGATGATGTCCACCTTGTAATAAGAGTTGCTCGCCTCCAAATGCAAAAGTCTCTTCAATCTTCTTTTTATATTCCTCAATGGAAGTAATATAAACCTCTTCATGACCGGGCCGACGGTAGAAATTACAGAATTTACAATTAGCGATACAAACATTGGTCGTGTTGGAATTACGATCGATGATCCAAGTGGCCACATTACCGGGGACATGGTGCTGTCGGAGTTTATCCCCAACATACATCAACTCCGTAGTGGTAGCGTTTTCAAACAAAAACACCCCTTCTTCGGCGGTCAGAAATTCTAGTTGAAGGGCGCGGTGCAAAAGATCAGAGATATTCATAATAGCAACGATGGATTAATTCTTATTTAAAACACAAAAACAAGGGATAGAGTTTACTAGATTATCCAGATAACTCGTTTGGAATTTATACGAAAATAAGCTATATTTGTGGAAAGAAACCTCGGGGAGGGAGCCAATCGGTTCCCTCTTTTTTTTACTGGTTAGGGATGAGATATTAATGAATTAGGAATTTTGGGTTAGAGGTTTTTGTTGCTGGCGAGGCAAAAAACGTAGGGATAGCCTAGCTATCACGAGGCTTTTTAACGAAGTTAGGAACAAAAAAATCAAGCCAAAAACGTAAATTTATTATTAACTCATCCCTTTGCAAAAATAGGATCGTGATTTCAGCTCAATTGACTAAATTATTAGAAGAAAAATTTCAAGAAGAAGAGTTTGGAGACTGTTTTATTATTGAAATAAAGAGTTTACCGAACAAGCGGGTGGAGATTTACGTAGACAGCGATTCTGGAATTACTTTTAAAAAATGCCAGCAACTGAGCCGTCATCTCGAAGCGGAAATAGACGAAAAAGGATGGTTAGGTGAAAAGTATACCTTGGAGGTATCTTCTCCTGGAATCACTCGACCGTTGATTTTTTTCCGTCAGTATCCTCGAAATATTGGTCGTAAACTGGAAGTAAAGCAGATTGAAGGAGCAACCAAAATCGGTACTTTGATAGAAGTCAATGAGACGCAGATTACATTGGAATCTAAACAAAGAATCAAAGAAGGTAAAAAGAAAAAAACAGTTGTAGTACAGGATATTATTCCTTTCAATAACATAAAAGAAACTAAAGTAAAAATCACATTTTAAAAACTAAAGTATGAATCTGGTAGATACTTTTTCGGAATTTAAAACTGGAAAAAATATTGATCGCCCAACGATGGTGCGCGTACTGGAAGATGTATTCCGGACATTGATTAGAAAAAAATACGGATCGGATGATAATTTCGACGTAATTGTAAATACTCAAAAGGGTGACCTTGAACTTTGGCGAGTAAGAGAGATTGTGCCAGATGGTGAGGTGTTGGACGAACGTAGTCAAATTTCTATCTCTGAGGCGCTGGCCATTGACGAAGATTACGAAGTAGGAGAGGAATGTTATGAACAATTATTCTTAGAACATTTTGGACGCCGAGCCATTATGGCTGCTCGTCAAACCCTGATTTCCAGAATCATGGAATTAGAGAAAGATGAGGTGTTTAAAAAATACAATGAACGGGTCGGAGAGATTGTGCTTGGTGAAGTCCACCAGATTCTGAAAAGAGAAATACTGATTTTGGATGATGCAACGGGTACAGAATTGATCATGCCACGTAACGAAATGATTCGTGGAGATTTTTATCGTAAAGGTGATATGGTAAAAGGAGTGATTCGCAAAGTAGAAATGAAAAATAACAATCCGGTGGTCATCGTATCACGGACTGATAGTACGTTCTTAGAAAAATTAATGGAACAAGAAGTGCCAGAAATAGAAGACGGATTGATCACGATCAAACGAATCGTTCGAATGCCTGGAGAACGAGCGAAAGTAGCCGTAGAATCTTATGATGATCGGATAGATCCGGTAGGTGCTTGTGTAGGTATGAAGGGATCGAGAATTCACGGAATCGTAAGAGAGCTGAAAAATGAAAACATTGATATTGTAAATTTCACGAGCAATGATAATCTGTTTATTCAACGAGCATTGACGCCCGCGAAGGTGACAAAAATTGACTTGGATAATGAAACTAAAAGAGCGTCAGTTTATCTTGAACCAGAGCAAGTTTCTTTGGCTATTGGTAAAGGTGGTACGAATATCAAGTTGGCCAGTCGTCTGACGGAATTTGAAATTGATGTATTCAGAAATACAGTTGAAGTTGAAATCGATGATGTTGATTTGGAAGAATTTAGCGATGAAATCGAAGGCTGGATCATCGAAGAGTTGAAAAATATCGGATGTGATTCTGCGAAAAGTGTCTTGGCATTAAGTCGACAAGAATTGATTCGACGGTCTGATTTAGAAGAGGAAACGGTGGATGAAGTACTAAAAGTACTAGCCGCAGAATTTGAAGAAGAGGACACGAAAAAAGAAGAAGAAGAGTAAAATCTCTAAGATATAGTACAAAATTGCCGGACAAGAACCTGAAAACCACTGTTTTTTAGCAAAATAACGCTTAATTATCAGTACTTTTCTCGTATCTTTGCATTCCGGAACCATATATACAATTTATATGTTTTCGGATCACGGCAATTTTGTTTTATTTGACAAAAGCGTTTTATGATGAGTTTTTTAAATCCAATAATTTAATTAAAATGATTTAAAATGTAATTCTACTTACTTATCGGAAAGGCTATTGTCTATCATTAACAAATATCGCTTAATTCGCCACTAAAAAATATTGAATGGCTCAAAGATTAGTTAAGGTAGCAAAAGAATTAAACGTAGGAACAACCACAATCGTCGAATTT
>CAZYAC010000361.1:0-4955 GCA_964645475.1 uncultured Saprospiraceae bacterium
TATTGAATATTCTTAGTCTCATTTAAATTCTTTCGAACAACCCTAATTGGATATTGGATATTTTAAACTACTCTTCCAGCGCAACCGGTTCTTTTTCTTTCAAGGCTTTTATGGCGGTTCTGACAATTTCGTCCGCTTGATTAAGGACTTTAAAGCTTCCTTCTTCTCCGTAGTATTGACGAGCGACTCTGGCTTTCAGTCTGTTTTTAATCATTGGTTTAATCTCGTTCAATTCATTCGCAGTTATTTCTACTCCTTTATCCTTAGCGTAGTTAGCTAGATCATTAAACATCTTATCAGTTATCCGATAGGATTTGATCCACGCATCGATCGAATAATCGTTAAAACTGGTCGGTTGATTTTCGAGTTGGCGGTAAACAAATTGAGGAATGTGTTCTTTCAATTCTAAAAAATTTCGGTTAAACTCTAAGGAGTCTACCGGAACAAAAAGGTCCGGGGTGATACCACCACCACCATACACAACTCTTTTATCTTTTTTTGTAAAAAATTTGAGGGTATCTAAAATGGCAATGCTATCTTGACTAAATAACTCTCCAGAAACGACTCGGTTGGCAATATCTCCATCGTAATCATTTCCAGATTCGTAGGATTTTTGAATAGAACGTCCCGTAGGTGTGAAGTAGCGGGCTACGGTTAGTCGCAATGCGGAACCATCGCGTAACGTATACTGTTCTTGCACCAATCCTTTACCAAAAGAACGGCGACCAACGACTACACCACGATCCCAGTCTTGCACGGCACCGGCCATAATTTCGCTGGCAGAAGCAGACCCTTCATCTATTAATAGCGCAATATTTCCAATGTCAAAAAAAGCCCGCCCGGTAGTTTCATAATCGCTTCTCTTTACAGTCCGTCCTTCTGTATAAACCAGCAATTGCTTTTTTTCATCAAATAATTGACTCAGCATTTTAGTGGCTTCCTGTAAATATCCACCAGGGTTTTGTCGCAGATCAATAACGAGATCTTTAAGTCCTTCTTTTTCCACCATGTATTCCAACGAATCCATAAATTCGATATGAGTTGTGGCACTAAAACGGTTTACTTTTATGTATCCGGTCTGTTCATCCAGCATGTAAGCGATGTCCACACTGTTGATGGGTATTTCATCTCTTTCAATATCAAAGTATAATAACTTATTCTCGTGTTTACGCTGAACCCCGATGTTTACCATCGTTCCTCTTTCTCCACGTAGCTTGGTAACAATTTCTGAAAAAGTAATATTGACTCCAGCTACAATACTATCTTCTATAGAAATGATTTTATCACCCCCCAAAACCCCTACCTTATCTGATGGTCCGCCACTAATAGGCGAAACGACGAGAATAGTATCATCGACCATTAAAAATTCAATGCCTACTCCTTCAAAATTTCCCTGTAATTGTTCGTTGACTTGCTTTAAATTTTCAGCATCAATATAACTACTGTGAGGATCTAGTTCGTCTAGGATGGTACGAATTGCCTTATCTACTAATTTATCACGATCCACGTCGTCCACATAGCGATTTTCAATATAACGTAATAATTCTTCAATTTTACTTCCTTCGTGGATCGATATTTTCCGGTCAGATGTATAGCTTCCTTTGGTTTGGACTAGTGGTATTTTTTGCATTTTCATTCCAATGACCATACCTCCTACCACCATCAATGACATGAGCAGTGGTATCCAGACTTTGAGCGTGCGGGGATTAGCAGAAGAAGGGGTTGGATTAGGGTCGTTAATCATGGTAACAAAAATAATGTTATTTTTTCTAATTCTAAGGAGAACGACCTTTCGTCCATTCTAAAAAAAATCCCGATATTACACTGTTTAGTAGTTTTACCAAAAATCTGTTATATGGAAATCGACGATATTGATCGAAAAATATTATCTGTTTTGATGCATAATGCGAAGTTGCCCTACACAGAGGTTGCCAAAGAAGTCCACGTTTCTGGCGGTACCGTGCATGTGCGAATGAAAAAAATGGAAGAAATGGGCATTATCAAAGGGTTTCAACTCGTTATTGATCCGGTTAAACTTGGTTATGATATTACAGCATATTTGGGCATTTACCTTGAAAAAAGTTCTTATTACGAAAATGTCATCAAATCGCTACAAGATATTCCAGAAATGGTCAGTGCTCACTATACGACTGGTAACTACAGTATTTTTGCCAGAATTATTTGTCGAGACACTAAACATTTACTGGAAATACTACATAATAAAGTACAGAAAATCAGTGGAATACAACGGACTGAAACCTTTATTTCTTTGGAAGAAAACATCAATCGTCCATTAAATATTTCGCAAGATTGAAGAGAATAAGTAGAAATCGTATTTTTACCCTCAGAATCTTATTTAAAAATGAAGCACAATAGTTGTATCTAAATATTTGGAAGTATTAGACTTTATTTTGAAGTTGTTTAAAAATGCTCTTAAACCACTTCTCAGAATATTTTTCGTTATGAAAATAAATTTTAGCGCTCGTTTTACCCTCTTTTCTTTTTTTCTCTTTTCCGCGCTTTTTGCGACGGGACAGACCAACAAACCTTATAAAGGGTATCGGGTTTATCTGGCCAATCTGGAAGTATTGCACCAGACTGATGAAATGCTTAAGGTAGCCTATCGGACGGTCAATACCGGCCGTCAAGATCTAGAATTTGGTCAAGCGCATACCGAGAGTATGCAAAAAATGGTCGTCCGCTTTGATCCAATTTTTGAAAATGGAAAAATGCAACCACATCTGACCGACATTATCGCGTCTTTGAAACGACAGGAATTTGCCGTAGTCGCAGGGAAAATTGGATCACGTCGAGAAATGGAGGTCAAACTCACTAATGGTAATAGCGGTGCAGCACCTGCCCCAACAGAAACGATGTCTGATTTATCGTCTCCAATACCAACGACTCCGGTTGCTGAACCTGCAACTACACCAACCATTGAAGAAAATACGGAAACAGAGACGGTAACGGAAAACAGTATCCAAGATGAATCTCTTTATTATGATCCCGAAACCTGTCCAGATTTGCGTATTGAATCTATCAAGGTAGTAAAGCAAAAAAAGAATTTTATAATCATCGAATACACTATAAAAAATACGGGTAAAGGTCCGGCTCATATTGAAGGTAACTCCAAAAATGAGGAGGATAATATTGCTGTCAAAGCTTTCATGACCAGTTCTAGTAAACTGAACAAAGGGGCACTAGTCTTGGGTGGTGATATCGTAAAAAGTCGTTCTAAAAAACCAACGCCACTCTTGCCCGGTGAAAGTCATACTACTAAAATTCGACTTGATATCAATACTATGACTAAATTTACTCCTGTTATTATCCTCGAATTAGATACTTTTGGGCAAGTAAGAGAATGTGATGAAACAAATAATAAAAACCATGTCAAAGTTCGTTAAAAATGGTACTTTGAACTTAATTTTTTATACCAAATTATAAATTTAAAGACTAAGCGCCTAAAAGCTGGCAGTTTGGTCTGAGCCAACTAAGATACTTATGAGCAAACCTACCATACTCGTCACTGGGGCGGGTGGTCAGATTGGCACCGTGCTAACTAATTCCTTACGCAAAAAATACGGTAGCGATCAAGTCGTTGCTACAGATATACGTCCAACCGACCAACCAGATGGAATCTTTGAACAGCTTGACATCATGGATAAGGAACGGCTTTCTCAAGTGATCCAAGACTATAAAATCACTCAAATTTATCATCTAGTAGCCATTCTTTCTGCCAATGGAGAAAAAGATCCTTTACGCACTTGGCAGATCAATATGGATAGCCTCTTCAACGTCCTAGAGGCAGCCAGAACCCACCAAATAGAGCGAATATTTTTTCCTAGTTCCATTGCTGCCTTTGGTCCTAATGCGCCGGCCTTTAATACACCGCAGCTTAGCTACCTCGATCCTACTACTGTCTATGGAATCAGTAAAGTAGCTGCCGAAAATTGGTGTAATTATTATTTTTTAAAATATGGTCTGGACATTCGATCCTTGCGCTATCCGGGCATCATTAGTTATCAATCAGCTGCCGGTGGTGGTACCACTGATTACGCCGTTGATATTTTCCACGCGGCATTGGACAAAGGAGCATTTACCTGTTTCCTAAAATCTGATACCAAACTTCCAATGATTTATATGGAAGATGCTGTGCGTGCAACCATAGATCTGATGGAATCTCCGAGTGAGCAAATAACCCTCAGAACAAGTTATAATCTTGCCGGATTAAGTTTTACTCCAGCAGAAATAGCAGACGAAATCAAAAAACATATTCCTAATTTCATCATTGAATATAATCCAGACTTCCGACAAGTGATTGCCGATTCCTGGCCCGCTAGTATCGACGATTCATTAGCCCGAAAAGACTGGGGTTGGAAACCAGCCTTTGATCTAGCAAAAATGACCAGCGAAATGCTGATGCAATTAAAAAATAGAAGTGTCGACCAGAAGGCTTAAGTAATGATCAAATAATATCTTAAAACAAAAACTATGTTTTCACCCCGTACTACCCTACAATCTGAAATAAAAGACCTACGCGAAGCTGGTCTATATAAAGAAGAAAGAGTTATCACTACTCCGCAGTCTGCTGAAATTTCTACCACAAAAGGAAATGAGGTATTAAATTTTTGTGCGAATAACTATCTCGGTCTTTCTTCGCATCCCGACGTAATTTCGGCAGCCAAAGAAGCCATTGACTCTCATGGTTTTGGGATGTCTTCGGTTCGTTTTATTTGTGGAACGCAGGATATTCACAAAGAATTAGAACAAAAGACATCGGCGTTCCTAGGCATGGAAGATACCATTCTATATGCTGCTGCTTTTGATGCCAACGGTGGATTATTTGAACCATTACTAAACGCGGAAGATGCCATTATTTCTGATGCCCTAAACCACGCTTCGATCATTGATGGTATCCGACTTTGTAAAGCAAAAAGGTATCGTTATCTAACCAA
>CAZYAC010000362.1:0-3763 GCA_964645475.1 uncultured Saprospiraceae bacterium
GCTCCAGAACAAGGTTCCTACTAAGAGGCAGAAAAATTTTAAAAAAAAGAGGGTCATTTTTTTCATGTGTAAATTTTTAAATTAAAAAATAGATTAGGGCATTTAATGATGTTACTTCATTAAAAAAAATAATTTCCAAGAATTATGGTTCCAAGAATCTGCCTAAAAGTATTATTCAGATTCTAAGAAATATGGAAGGATATACCTTCCGGTCAGTTTTTGGATTGGATTTTTTATCCAGAACAGAATGGTAAAAAATTGGGGTTGATAAGTGGTTCTAATTAAGAACTATAAGAAGTTATGAAGATCGAAAAACTGATGTTTAATCTTAAAGATTGGATTGGTTGTTTGTGGGTTATTCATTGTGGTGATTGTAAGTGAGATCATTAGTTTGGATTATCAAATATAATTTAAATTATATGTTTAACAAATTTTTTTAGCAATTATTTTTTTTATTTCGAAATTTACTTATATGAAATCATTTTGGCGCAAATTATTTACTAAGGGGGCTGACAAAGCGGTCAACATTGACAATCCAAATAGGGAGGCGATAGATTTATCTCCCAAATTAAAGCTTGACTTATGTTGGCAAAAGTCGCTAGGCTTGGATGTTGATTACATCACGGAGGCCCAATTAGAGAAAATCACTGCTGTCCGGCTTTTTGAAAAACCTGGTGAACATAATTCATTGTTGAATTCTTTATTCCCAAATGCCTCTTTGGTGCCTTATGAGCCGTACATTAGTTTTTTGGATTTGTAGAAAATAGTTTTGTAGATTTACAAAAAAAATAAAATGAAAAATACGGAAAAGTTGATTGAAGCATTTGGAGAACTTATCTATGTGGTGGCCATGGCAGACGGTACTATTGAAGTAGAAGAACTAAAAGTTATTGAAAATAAGTTAGCTATCCATAAATGGGGAGAAGACATTAAGTGGTCCTTTGACTATGAAGTCAAAAAGAATACCTCTATTGAGGATTTATATAAAAAGGTGATTACCTATTGTGAAATGCATGGCCCCGATCCAGAATATCAGTTTTTGCTCGATGTAGTGGAAGAAGTAGCTACGGTGAGCAACGGAATAGACCAAAACGAGCAAGAAGTAATGGATGGCTTTGTACAGGATTTAACCGAGAAATTTCGAACAGATATTGACCGGATTAATGGTTAGGAAGCCTCCTTATTTCGACATCAATTTTAAGCCAATGAAAAAGGTCCTTGGCTGCGCAGGGCCGTAAACATAATTACTATCTCTGTTTTTGCCGCTATCAAAGTCATTTTGGTAATTGTTGAATATATTTTTAACGCCGCCAAAGAACTCAAAGTTAGTATCAATGGAATTGATGGGTAGGGTATACCCAAACTTCATACTCAATTCTGAGAATGGATCAGAAACACTGATTTCGTCCACCGTTTGTTCAGGTGCTCCAGCAAAGTGAGGAATTTTCATCTCACCAGTATAAACATAATTAAGCGATGCATTGATTTTATCATTTGGCATCCAGCTAATAATGGCGTACCCATAATCATTGGGCGTTCTGATAAATTCTCGAATACCAGCCACTTCATCAATGTAGGCTACTGGCTCATCAAACTTACTCGACTGTACGGTAAATCCACCTTCGAGTTGAATTTTTCGATTATAATTAAAGCGCAGTTCTAAGGTAACTCCTTTAACGGTGGCACCATCACCATTTTGTTTTTCAAATAATTCACCAAATTGATCCGCTCCGATGGGTTGTAGAAAAAAAGCATCATTCAATCGATTATAGAACCCTTCGAAAGTAAATCCGGCCACCCAATTTTCCATGACTTTATCGAAATTAACCGAAGCACTTAGACTTTGAGATTTTTCTTGTTTAAGATCGGGAGATAAAGAAACGCGAGAAATCCCACCGCCTGCAAAAGCAATATGAAGGTCCGTATCAAATGCTTGTGGTGCGCGGAATCCCGTTCCATAACTTACCCGAAACTGTGTATTGCTTTTAAGTTTATAAAGAAGAGAAGCCCTAGGATTAAAAATGGGTTTGTCTAAAAGGTTATGATAATCCATTCGGAGGCCTGATAAAAGCGTAAGTTGTGGAATGATTTCCCAATCACTCTGCAAAAAGACCCCCAAATCTTTAGTAGTTTGATCAATCAAATATCGGTAAGCAGGAATATCATCAAACACATCATCGTACACATATTCCACTCCTGCTGTCAAAACATTCTGACCAACCATAAATTTATCTAACAGATGATTGACTTGTAAGCCAATATTGTAAGTACTAACATTTGAAGTTCCATAAGGAGGATTTTCCAAAAAATCCTGCAATTCAGGAGTACCATCATCAGGTTTGATCCCAGTATAATGTCTACGGGCAGTATTTTGCCAAGCTAGGTAGGAAATAAAAGAGGAATTTCCGTTGTTGAAATTGATTTGATAATCTGCGCTACCCATCCAAACATTATGTGTTCGCTCTTCAGATTGTTGAGCAAGATGAGCTGGCTTGTCTGTCATTTCACCACCGATTCTATATTCATCAATATAGCTAATATTAAATTCTAATTTTTGATTGTCTTTTGGTAGAAAAAATAGATTTGATCCTAACGCTGTATTTTTTATCAATGGAATTTCCGAAAAATCATCTCCATTAGCATCGTAGAATCCTCGTTCCCGACGATTTAAAAAGAAAGATATTCCAGCGTTTTTGGTTTTAGCAAGGACCGTAGTATTTCCACTTATGGTGTGATCACTAGTTTGTCCCTCGATATTCTGATAGGCATAACTTAATTCATAGCTATCGTTTTTTGGAATTTTGGTAATTACATTGACCGTCCCTCCAATCGCACTTGAACCGTATAAAGAAGATCCACCACCTCGGACCACTTCAATCCGATCTATCATATTAACGGGCAATTGTTCCATACCATACAAACCAGTCAATGGACTAAAAATGGGTCGTCCATTGATTAAAATCTGCGAGTATCCTCCGGCCAAACCATTCATTCTAAGTTGGGTGTAATTACAAGTTTGACAATCGTTTTCGACCCGAAGTCCAGGTTGAAATTTTAATCCTTCCGAAAGATTGCAGGCTTGAACGTTGTCTAAGGTTTGACTATTAACTACATTAACAATAACTGGAGAATTGGTTTGTCGTCGAGGGGTTTTGGTAGCGGTAATCACAATGTCTTCTAGTTGCAGGGTTTGTTCTGACAGATTGAAATCCATCACGACCGATGGTTGAGCAGCAGTAACGGATATTTGTTGGCTTACTTCCGTATATCCAATCGAAGAGGCAGTAACTTGATAAGTTCCGTACGGAATTTCCTTAATTGAAAATTGTCCTTTCAGATTGGTAATGGCGCCCTGATTGGTTTGAACAATCAATATTTGCGCATATTCTACCGCGTTTCCAGAAGTGGTAATGACTCCTTTCAAGTTTCCGGTTTGGGCGTTAATAGTAGTAATTGTAGTAATAAATAGGAATAATCCGATCCCTATTTTTTTAATAAAATCACAGTTTAAATTAGTCTTTATCATTAAGTTAGTAGTGTATAAAATAAAAAGTTAGACAAATCTAACTATTTTAATTGAATTATACTTAGTTTATTCAAAATATAGTCCGAAACGCATTTCTTTTTCTCTCTGTGGCTGCTATTGGGGAAGGTGGACGAAGTGCGATATGATTATGGGTATGGTGAGTATATTGGCAATATGAGTTCAGGTAGTTGTCAAAACAATACAACAGTGGTTGGTATTCCAGCACAAGAAAGTTCT
>CAZYAC010000362.1:3863-4923 GCA_964645475.1 uncultured Saprospiraceae bacterium
AGGTAGTTGTCAAAACAATACAACAGTGGTTGGTATTCCAGCACAAGAAAGTTCTTCTAAGGTTTCCTTTATGTTGAATGATGATCCTGCTATTATGAATTCTGAGGCAAATAATCTTGCGGCCAATTGGTCTTTTTCTACCTCAGTTTATGATGAAGCTGGTAATCAAGTAGGAACACCAGGCGAGGTCAATGATGAAGTTTCTTCTATCAATGATCCATTATTTGCAGAAGGAATCAAGGTGTTTCCAAATCCTGCTAATACTTTGTTAAATATTGCAACTGAATTAGAAGGAGATTTCGAGGTTGTATTTTACAATTTGATGGGACAGCAAATAGGTGGAATTCAAGTAAACGAGCGAACTATTGATATTTCTAAGCTTGCGGTTGGATTGTATTCCATGAAAATTTCTCTAGGAGAAAAAAGTACGGTAAAAAAAGTTGTGGTACAGCGATAAGTTGTTGACATTTAACTTAAGGAGAGAGGAACCGTTTCTGCGGTTCCTCTTTTTTTAAAAATAAAAACGCTTTTTTTCGATGAACAGATTTTATCCCTAGTTGGAATTATTTATCTTTGGGCGAATTTACAGATTTAATATTTCTTTAAAATATTTATCGATGAACCTAAGAAATCAAGAAGTTCTCCATGAACTTCTCTCGAATGTGATTGAAGCCTTGACGGAATGTATGGAGCAGGAAAAAGTTTATTATCGACAGCGAGATATAAATAAGTGTGCTCAGATCATTAATCAGTTCCTTAAAAAAATCCAGACGACAGAAAATAAGACCGAAGGATTATTGATTGTTCAACAGACGGTCGAAGCACTTAATTTTCTTAATAGATCCTGCAAAGAGGATTTGATCGGCATCATGGAACGAGAGGATTTATGTGAGATTATCAATACGGCTAGTATGCTAAAAGGAATTTCTGCCAAAAAAGAAGATGTGACAAAACCTTGGAGGGAATGGTAATTCCTTGTTTCCTAAAAAGATAATTATGAAAGGTGTTAAATACACTGTGCAATAAATTCATTTATATTTTAGAATGCTTCTTTTTGTCG
>CAZYAC010000363.1:0-4897 GCA_964645475.1 uncultured Saprospiraceae bacterium
TTTTTTTATTGGATCTGGAATTTATAGCGGTGCTTATAAAATTGACTCCTTTTCTTTTACCCAAAAAGAAAATAATACTTCTTCTAACATTGGTGGGAACATTTCTGGTTCGCAACCCAATATCATTAGGGTATATCATCGAAGAACCGCCCAAGATAAATACTTTGGAATCACCAATGAGTTAGGTTATTTACTGCCCGTTAAAAAAGGAAGATTTGAAGCTTCTTTACGCATTTTTAAACCGTTTTATCAAGCGAAAGAAATTCAACGATACGAAGACAACATAGATAACATTACCAAGACGGTATCGGTTAAAAATGGTGTTAGATCCATCGCTCTCAATTTACAGTTACGATACGTAAGAACATTGTGATAAAAAATTAAGTGTCTGCAAAGAAAACGCATGAAATATTTGTAGATCTATTTTTTCTCACAAAACCTAAATTCCGATTTGACAAATATGGGATAAATCTAGAAGTATACTATCCTATTTTGTCTATGAATATCATCCGAGGACTTAACAACAAAAATATAATTGAAATAATACTAATAATCTTTTTAGAATTAAAATCATTATGAAAAATTATAAATCTCTATTGATTTTCTGCGGTTTGATTTTGTTGGGACAGTTGAGTCAGGCACAGGTCGTAGATAAAAAAACTCGATTTGAAGCCGGTATTGGAATGGTCATTACGCAAGGTCAATCCAAATTGAAGGCAATGGCTGGGTACTGGATAACCCCGCGTTTAGTCACGCATCTTTGGGCCTTAAGTCCACAAGATAAAATTCCTTGTTCTAATCCAAGTGATTTGGGTATTGTGAATGGTCATTTAGAGGAGTTAACGATGAAAATGAATGCAACAATCGGACTCAATTTCCGGATGTATCAAAAACCCAAAGGTGGCTTCTTTGGTGGATTGGGCATTACCCGACAAGATTACTGGATTAAAACTGAAACTGAGTTTAGAAATGAAAACTCCGATAGAAATCCTTACGGTTGCTTCGGTAGCAAACCTTCCTTATGGAACAGAACATCCGATATGGCGTGGGGAATCAACTCGCAATTCGGTTACGCATATCGACTTAAAAAAGCTCGCTTTGAGTTTTTAATGAGCCATAATTATCTCTTCATGAAAGGTCGGGAATATGAATATTCTTCTGTTTTAGAATCAAAAGAAACCAAAGCTCGGTCGATAAATTCCGATTTTGCCTTGTCTCCCCTTAGCTTTGAAATAAGCTATATCATCAACTTATTCTAAGACTAATTAAGATGGAGTTATTTAGAACTCCAATAATACTTAACAAAAAAAATAAAGTTATGAAGATTTTAATGAGCACCCTGATCATCACTTTTTTATTCATGCCATCTATACATTTCTATGCACAATCATTTGATCTATCTCCAATCAGATCAGAATTAGATTGTAGTCCAAAATATTACACACCCAATACGCACCATCTTCCTATCATGTCTAAAGAGCGCGCGTCTAATATTACCCTTGGGATAAATTATCGTCGAATAGAACTGCAAGCATCCCAAAAGATTACAAAAAACATCGTCATCAAAGCCAATGGTGGATTATATACACCTATTAACTGGGGATGTGTTAACCATAATGGAAACACTAAATTTATCGAATTAGGGGCAGGTTATTTCAAACACTTTAACAATCGCTGGATCTTCGAAACTTATGGTATGTATGCCATTGAAAAAATGGACGTAGTTCATCCCAAACATAATTTCAGTGCCGACTCCGATCATATATTTCTTTCTGCCAACCTGCGAAGGATGGGTATTCAATCTAGTTTTGGATATAAAAACCAAGGCTTCCTTCTCGCTTTTTCGAGTAGATTCGTTAAGCTTATTTATCAAAACATTGAAGGAAACATAGGTTATTTTCAGGAAGATCAACAAGATTATTTACGAACAAACAATAATTTCTTATTACTGGAACCAGCAGTTACTATCGGGAAAGCAATCAACAAATTTAGTTTCCAATTTCAATTAAGGTATAGTGCGAATCTAACTATTAGTGATTTTAGACAAAATCATTTTTCTAGTTCCTTTATGATGGGTTATTCTTTTTAGAGGAGTTTAGAGTCGCTTTATATAGATCATATTTTTTAGGAACGTCTGTTTTTTTATTTAGAAGTTGTTAAAAATTAATTATGAAAAAATCAATCATTTATTCTATACAACACTACTTTTTTATCATTGGATTATTAGCCTTTGTAACAACCGGATTTGCACAAACGGAAGCAGTCCCTAAAAACCAAGTAACCATTAATCCTTTTGGGGTTCTTCGTCCTTATAATCCTTTTGTTCAGATCGCTTATCAACGAAAAATAACGAATACCTTTCAGGTAAAACTTGCTTACGATCATATTGTTAAGCATAGTTTTCTTGATTTAATTGATCATAGCGACGATCTAAAATCAGCAAATAGTCGCAAAGGCTATGGCTTGTCCGTAGAACTAATAAAGACCAATAATAAAGCATCTCTCAAAAAAGACCATTATTTTAGTGTAGGATTCTTTTATCGAAAAGTTTCTTCCGAGATTGCGGTAGAATCAGATACTAAATTACCAACAGCTGGTCCTAGAGATGCCGAATATGGTTATTCCACTCCAAATGGTTGCGCGTTTTTTTGCCTTACTTCTTGGTCCCGCCCAACCCTTGATCGTTTTGCTCACCACAAGCAAGACCTTGGGGTAAACGTTTTTTTTCACCAACGTTTATTTACGGGAAAAAGAAAACGACTAATTTTTGATTTCCAGTTTGGAGTAGGCCTCTTTTATCGAGACGCTTTCTACGAAGGACGAGACTTTGAAAACTTTAAGTATACGATCGATAAAATTTATTTAGCGGATGGACAAAAACTATTATTACATCTTCCTTGTACCATAAATTTTGGTTACCGTTTTTAATCTGAACAATTCTATCTAATAATCTAAACCACCATGAAAAAATTATCCAAATGGGCGCAGCGCCACCCTATTGCCGCTCGTCTTATCATCGCCATTAGTCGTTTATTAATCATCGCCAATGGTTTGCTAGCAGGTTTACTATTATTTTTTAATGATTGGGAACACGCTAGCTATACCCTATGCTTGCTTATTATTAGCTTTTCGTTACTCTTTATTTTTTACCCAAAAAGAAGACATAAAAGCGGGCCTTTTAAATACAGTTATCGTTCTCAAAAAACGCATGATTTTGGCTTGGTCATCTTTAGTTTTTTAATGCTTAGTGTAGGAACCAATAATTGGTTAGCTAAAAATATAAGTAATACAACCTCTGCCACACCAATAGCGACCTTCATTGTGCACAAACAAAAAAAGCCTTCTAAAAGGCAATTCAAAAAACAACTTCGCAAGGAATTACGAGCACTTAAAAAAGTATTTAAAAAAAGGAAAAATAAAAAAGGTACAGTGCTAATGAGAGTTCTGCTGACACTACTACTCATTGGGTTAGCAGTAGGATTGGGATTATCAATTGCAGTGTTCTCTTGTAATCTAAGCTGCTCTGGACAAGATGGACTAGCAGTATTGGTTGCTATTGTTGGCTTTGGAGGAATAATAATATTATCAGTCTTAGCCATCCGCAATCTTTGGTCAAAAAAACCAAAGGACAAAGGTTGAAAAGAAACTAAAAGTGACGGAATTACTCATAGCATATTATGACGAAAACAACCATATTTTCTTCTCTTTTTTACTTCTTGAAACAGGCGGGTTTCGTTTTTTAATCCGCCTGTTTTGTACGTCACCCTCCTTGCTGTCGGGTTCGGTCAGTTATCCCTTCGCCTCATTCCATAATTTATCCATTTCTTCCAAGCTCATTTCCGTCAGATCCCGATCCGCATGTTCCTCAATATATTCAAATCGTTTTTTAAACTTTCGGTTGATCCGTTCGAGGGCCGTTTCGGGATCGATGCCTTGAAAGCGCGCGTAGTTGACCATGGAAAATAAGATATCTCCAAATTCCTCTTCTTTCCGTTCGTCCGATAAATCCTGATCTAGGGTTTCTTTAAATTCGTGCATTTCTTCGACGACTTTCTCCCAGACTTGCTCTTTGTTTTCCCACTCAAATCCGACCTGCTTAGTCTTTTCCTGCATGCGGTAAGCTTTGACCATCGCAGGCAGCGAGTTGGGAACACCCGCCAGTACAGATTTTTTTCCTTCGGCTAATTTAAGTCGTTCCCAATTGCGTTTTACTTCGTCTTCGTCCGTTACTTTGAGGTCACCGTAGATATGCGGATGACGTTTGATCAGTTTATCACAGACGCCATTTATTGCATCTGCGATATCAAACGCTCCTTTTTCATCACCGATTTTTGCATAGAATACCATATGAAGCATGAGGTCACCGATTTCTTCTTTGATTTCTTCGTGATCTTCCTCTAGGATCGCATCCGCGAGTTCGTAGGTTTCTTCGATCGTCAGGTTTCGTAAGGATTGAAAAGTTTGCTTACGATCCCAAGGGCATTGCTCGCGGAGTTCATCCATGATCGTGAGCAGACGACCGAAAGCTTTGAGTTTATGATCCATTCTTTTTTTTGGCAAAGATAAGTGTTTTTGATGTGTGGATTTCTTGATATGCGGATTGGTGGATGTGCGGATGTGCGGATGTGCGGATGTGCGGATGTGTGGATGTGCGGATGTGCGGATTGGTGGATGTGCGGATGTGCGGATGTGTGGATGTGCGGATGTGCGGATGTGCGGATTTCTTGATATGCGGATTGGTGGATGTGCGGATTGGTGGATGTGTGGATTTTTTGATTTTATTGAAAAACTTTGGGATCATGAGAAATTTGAGATTGAGATTGAGATTGAGGTTGCCATTGAAGTTGTAGTTGAGGTTGATTTTGGTCTCCAATGGAACATTTCTTTTGATTTCTTG
>CAZYAC010000364.1:0-4888 GCA_964645475.1 uncultured Saprospiraceae bacterium
TTATTGTTTTGCCACTATAATTTTCCTTCGTCGGCAAAACTATAGTATCCTCGCTCAGAGATAATTAAGTGATCCAACACCTGAGTATCCAGAAATTTACCAGCTTCTTTGAGTTTCCGAGTCAGTGAAATATCCGCTTGACTAGGAGTTAATCCGCCAGAAGGATGATTATGAAAAAGCATGATGGATGAAGCTTTTTTCGCCAATGCTCTATTAAAAATAAGCTTAGCGTCTACCATGGTTCCTGAGACCCCTCCACTGCTGATTTTTTCCCGACTTATAATGCGGTTTGCGCGGTTGAGCAAAAGGACCCAAAATTCTTCGTGCGGTAGATCCTGTATCATAGGTGCCATTTCTCGATAAGCATCCTGACTACTACGAATTTGTGTTTTTTCACGGATGTCAGAAAGCTGTCGACGACGTCCCAGTTCCAATGCTGCAATGATACTAATCGCCTTAGCTTCGCCGATTCCTTTAAATTTTTTCAGATCAGCTACGGTAGTTTTTCCGAGTTCGTTCAGATTCTGGTTCGTACTTTGGAGTACTATTTGCGCCAATCCAACGGCTGATAATTCCCGATTGCCGGAGCCCATCAAGATCGCAATGAGTTCGGCATCGGTTAAACTTTGCTTGCCTTTCAGCAGCAATTTTTCGCGAGGACGATCCGCTTCGGCCCATGCTTTAATGGAAATTTTATTGACGTACTCTGTCATGTTGAGTTGTTGAGTTGTTGAGTTGTTGAGTTGTTGAGTTGTTGAGTTGTTGAGTTGTTGAACCTGCCTGCGGCAGGTTCAACAACAAATTAGTCGAAAACTTCTTAATTTTTTTAGAGGATATATTTTTCTTCTAATCTGAGTTTCACAATTCGAGCTTGAATAGCGGATTCTTTTCTACCTAAAATTGCGGATAATTCCGTAAGATTTTTTTCGTCGGCAAAATGAACCTCTAAGGTTTCTTCTTCTGCTTTTGTCCAAGATTTAAAAGCATTGGGAAAAGATTTTTGTGTTTCTTCTATATATGCTTCTTTGCCTGTTTTTTTAAAATTAATCACAGAACGCATCAAGGCCATGGAAAACTCTTTCATTTCATTTTCAAAAACGGTAATTCCTTTGTTTTTAAATTTTCCTTTTTCGTCTTTTTGGGAAATATTGATATTTAGATAGCTGGCGCCTTTTTTAGTTTTTCTGATATTAAAAAAATAAGTGCGATCACCTGCATAAAAATAATTAGAAGGACTAGCGGTATTCATAATTGTTTGTTTTTTAGATTAGTTGTTAAAAAATAGAAAGGGAAAAACTACCGGAGATTAACCCGGTAGTTTTATAGAAATTAAACGGTTGCAGCAGCATACTTTGGATTAAGTTTTAGCTTTTCAATTCTTGCTTTAATCGCGTTTTCATTACGTCCTAGTTGTTGTGCAATTTCAATAATTGCTACTTCTTTGACGTACAGGTCAGTGAGTGTTTTGTCTTCTGTTTTTGTCCAAGGAGAAAAAGCATTGGGGTATTTTTCGCGGGCGGTTTCGATAATAGCTTCGCGGCCCGTTTGTCGGAAGTTAATCATGGCTCGCATCATCCCTTCTCCAAATTTTACCATCTCGTGTTCTAGGATAGTAATTTTGTCACGGCTGTATGTTCCGTCTTCTTGCTTTTGAGTAATGTTGATAGAAAGGTAAGCGTTGCCTTTTTCAGATTGTTTGATATCGAAAAAGAAAGTACGGTTACCAGATCTGATGAGTTCGGTGTGCAATGGTTTAGCTTGCATGTTTTAGAATTTAAAAAAAGTTTGAAATAAAAATGTCGGTACTTAGATGCTCGACTTTTAAAAATTCCATAAAACTTTTTTAAAAAAATCTAAATCTCAAAAATAAAAATGTCGCAATCCGTTGATTTACAACAAATTGCGACACAATATTTTTTTCTGAAAAATTTTATAAAAAACGCTGCCTTAGCGCACTATCACTAGTTTCTGAGAGGTTTTTTTACCATCTGTTTCCATCACGACTAGGTAAGTACCGACTGCTAAGTCATTTACTTGAACGTCTATAGAATGATTGCCGGCCATCTGCGCAGATGTTTGTTTAATCGTTTTTACCTGCTTGCCATCAAGGGAAAATAAACCCAAATTAAGGTCTGCAGAAGCGGGCAAGTAATAACTAATACGCACTTCATCGTTGACCGGATTGGGAGTCGGACTATATAATTTCACCATATTATCAATCGAAGGATCATCTATATTTGTCAAATCATTTCCTATCTCAATTAGTTCGTCTCCCTCTTGATAAGGTACCCAGTTAAGCACGATGATATACATTTCGTCCGTTGTACTTTCCCCCCAACTAACAAAGGCTGGCGGATTATTTGGATTCAATGGGTTATTAACCGTATTGTCATAAGTCGCTAACACGTTCATCGTCGACCCTGCGGGAATTTTCTGCATTCGATCAAAGGTATAAGAACCTTGCCAGTTAAAATCCCAGTCGTCAATTTTCACCAAGTTGATCGTGTCATTGGAAGGCGTTACCGCAAATACTTCCCAGTTTCGACAAAGCAAATGAGCATGTGGATAAATTGAAAACAAGCTAACATCCTGATTGATGGGATATCGCCCGTGAAAAGATTTTGTTTGGTTGGGTAGCATAAAAAATTCGTTCCAGCTATTCGGTAAGATGTTGGGTAAGACTAGACTCAATTGAATCGGCCGCTGAATCGGATCGTTAGATTCTTTAAAGAAAATATTCAAAGAAGATTGATCTGATTCTTCCGTTGGCGTGGGTGCGTAGTGTACCTGTACTAATACATCAGCTCCAGCAGGCAGTACTTCCCCAATTCCTTGCGGGTACCGAATGGTTTGAATACCAGGGGTATATCCTGTACTAAAGTCCGGAATTCCAATTCCAAAATCACCATAAGAAAAATATCCATATTCGGGAGTCAAGGCATCCATTGCTGCCCCAGCGCCCGTTTCATCAAAAGCAATCAAAGCATGATGTACAATTTTGGAGTTACCGGGTCGAAATTCGATAGCCGCTAGTTCTCGATCTTGTGATTCGCTGGTAGGTAAAACAAATACTCGATAGTCATCTTCATTATTACCTTCTACGGTATAAGACTCTGTCATTTCCAAAACTAAGTCCGGTGTACCAAGCTGAGATCCATCTGGGAATTCCGGCAACGGAGGTTCGTTGGCAGGATCACCTTGAGGAGTTCCGTTGTCTACCCAGTTTTTGATGAGTTGAATTTCTTCATCACTCAATCCTTTCTCTCCCACAAAAGTGCTATAGTTTCGATCTGGCTTCCAAGGTGGCATGTATTTTATCTCTGTAACGAAAGCAATCGTTTGTGCCCATTGACTTACCTCCGTATAATTGGTCAATGGCATTGGACCAATCTCTCCCGCACGGTGACAGGTAGTACAGTTATTATAAATAATGGGTGCAATGTCTTCACTAAAGGTTTGAGCTGAAAGGTAACTCAGCGTACTAAGAAAGGTAAGTAACAGTATTATTCGTTTCATAACTTGTGTTTTTTCGAACTTGTTAATTAAAAAATACAGAAGCAGTCTAAAAATAACCATTTTTAGACAAATAAAGTCTGGCTTGTGGAGGTTTTAACGTTGTTCTTTACAATGAAAACTTGCGATTAAAGTTAGCTTATTGTATCTTTATATCTCGTATATTATTTTTTACCCCCATTCTAGATCACCTTTCCACCCCGAGGCACCAACTATTTCCACCATTTTTTTTCTCAGCTAACCGCTGAAACTGACAACGATTAACCCAACTGAGCAATCAGTTGTTTTTATAATAAAACGTCATTGTAGATTTCCACAGCCATTGAGAAATGATTTTGGTGAATCTCTCATGACCTTTTGATAATTATAATAAACATACCATGAATTTAATTAACCTACGCAAAAACCTTTCTTTTGGTGCGCTCGCCTGTTTTCTTTTCTGTAATTTTTCCCTATCGGCACAGGACTGGCAGGTTTCTAATAAAGAAGTATTGACCGAAATTAAAAACGGTGAATACAATCTAGCATTGGAAAAAGCCAAATATACCCGTGATCTAGCGGAGAAGCAATTTGGTAATGCTCATGCTAATTATATCTGTAGCTTACATAATTTAGCCAGTGCAAAATTTATGTTAGGACAGATTGATGAGGCTCGATCTATCTATTTACAATCCATTAAAATAGCTGCGGCTAAATACGGACAGCAGGAAGAAATTTTTGCTATAGGTTTGTATCGCTTGGCAGATTTACAACAAAATATTGGTAACTTAAAAGTAGCGGAAACACTCTATCAACAAGCAATACCCGTATTGAAAAACAAAGGTGGTGTTTCCAGTGACCACTACGTTACTTGTCTGAAAAACATTGGGACACTCCATCAAAAAATGGGTAATAATTTACAAGCGGAAGAACATTTAGTAAAGGCCGTTGAGATTCATGAAAGTAAAGAGGAGTTGGACGTAGATGAGTATTCCGCTACCTTACACGACCTTGCGAACCTTTATAAAAATACTTGGCGGTACGACGAGTCGGAAGCACTTTATAAGAGAGTCATGGTTTTACGTAGTGAAGAATTTGGAACACTTCATCCAGACTACGCAGAAGTTTTACACGATTTGGGAAGTCTTTACGAAGTAAAAAAACAATATGATGAAGCGGAAAAATTATACCGTGAGTCTTTGAAAATTAAAGAAACAAAATTAGGGCGCACGCATCCGAGTTATATCCGGAATATGGAGGATTTGACGGGGTTGAGTCAGGTTAAGTAGAGGTTAATGAAAAATGTTTTAAAGAAGAATTAATAATGCCATCTATCATATTTAGGGGCAAGGAATAAATAACTGTCTAATTTGTTAACTTAGCGAAAAATACTAAC
>CAZYAC010000365.1:0-4882 GCA_964645475.1 uncultured Saprospiraceae bacterium
GATCTGTAATGGTTACAGAAACAGGACCTGCTGTTAAACTGGTATTGATAGAATCTATACTCATATCATTCCAAAGGAAAGTATAAGGACCATTTCCTCCTGAGGCGACCGCTGCGACCGAACCACTATTATTTCCATTACAATCTATGGTATCCGAAATTTCAATGCTTGTTATCAATGAATTGGGCTCTGTGATGGTAAAGGGTTCACTATCTGAACAGCCGGTATTATCGTGTAAAATCAAATTGTAATTTCCTGCTGGTAAATCTGTAAAAATTCCTGTGGTATTAGTTCCTACCCCAGGTATTTCAAAAAAGAATGGTAAAGTCTGACCATTTGCACTTCCAGTTATTGTACCAGTAGCAGTACCATTACATGCTGCAGGTTCTATCTCTGTAATCGTAAGATCTGGTGGTGTACAATTCAGCGTGTTGCAAGTAAAGGATTGGATGAGTCCATCACAATTACCGATACCTCTTATTTGAATATCAACTTCTTGATTAATCGCTAACCCTGAAATTAAGTGTTCTAAATTTCCATTTACAGGAATCCATCCGGTATTATCAATATTAATTTCGTAGTCATCTGCTCCAGCTACCGCAGTCCAGTCTAGGGAAATACTGTTGGTAGTTGGATCACAATTGACCACAGGCGCTTCAATAGATTGACTGACTTCAATGGTAATTTCATCCTCAATTGAACAACCATAAGTATCTGATACAACGAGTGTATAGGTGGTAGTGGAAGAAGGAGTAGCAATAGGATCTGGACAGTCAGTGCAACTTAATCCTTCAGTTGGTGACCATTGGTATTCCACTTGATAAACTGGATTAAAACAAATGGTCCAATCGCGCAGGGTACCAGGAAATCCCGTTTGGTCAATCTTGACGGCGATATACCATTCGCCGTTGGTAGGACCTCCGTAAATATCTTCAAAATTTCCTTCGGGGTACCAGTCGCCCGTAAAAGGCGGTGCTGTTACTGGAGCTTGACTACCAAAGTCAATGGTGTCTATGGCAGTAGGGGTGAAACAAGCATCAATATAATCGTTTCCACTTTTTCCGTTATCGGTAGATAGTTCTAAAAATTGACCATTTGGGGTAAATAAAAATAAATCTATATCACTGACCCAATTGTGATCTACGTTGAGGCAGATACTTTTGATGACACCCGGCTGCAGAACTGTGGGTTGTACTCCAAGCACATTTATTGGAGAAATCGTTGGTTGTGTACCTGGGGCGGGAGGTGCATTATCGCTAATTTCAACAATGGGATAATCGGTGCTATTTGTAAAGGTTGGAGGATCCGGAATGACGACCGGAATGGTACCATCTAATTGGACTGGAGCGTCTGTACAAATAATGGTGTCTGGTCCTAAATCAAGGGCCTTTAGTTGATTATCATTTAAAAGAAAATAAAAGGTATCTCGGTTACAGATGTCTCGTTGAATGTCAATACCTATGGTCTCGACTGGTTCATCAATGCCATCTTCGAATACGATAATAGGGACGGAAATCGAAGATTCTCCAGCAAGAATGGTTAGATCAGATGGAATGGCCGAGTAATCTACGCCAGGAGTGGCTGTTCCAAATATGGTATAATCAAGGGCCAAATCATTTTCCGCAGGACCAGGTAAATTAATGCTCAAAGAACCTTCTGTACAACCTTCTGACAAAGAACCATCTAAAGAGAAAGTATTGACCTCTACTTGCAAGGAGCCAGTACCAAAACTACGAGCTTCTAAAAAAACGGCAGAATCAAAATTCTGATCAGTAACATCTGCTAAAGATAGAACGATCGTATATTCTTCACAGGGAGTGACAATCACCTGAGCGAAGAAAGTTTTTAAATAACCATCATACGTTAGGTTTTGACTACCGGTATTATCTCGATAATATGCGCCGTAATCTAAGGTTCCAATGGGTGACATACAGTTTACAAGCTGTCCGTTGGCACCCACTTGACCTGGATTGACGTTATTAATGGTAACGGGTAAATCGGTGAAAGTTAAACCGGTAGGATCACTCAATTCAGGAATGAGCGCAATATTGGTCGCGTTGTTTGGGTATGGACCATTGATGTCAGGACCATGAATAAAGAAGCCAAAAATATCATTAAAATTAGAGCAAGCATACTCGGGATATTCTTCCGAAGCGAAAGTATAGCGAAAACGGAGCGTATCTGCAGTAGGTATAAACTTGATAGTATATTTAGTTACGTCTCGAAGATTACCTGAAATAGTGCTTAGAAAAGGGTCATTTATATTTTGATCAGAAGTTGTACCTGTCGTACCACCCATATCATTCGGAGTAGCCGCTGTGGTAGCAAGACCGGTGGACATGATGATGCCACGATCTATACCAATATCCCCTTGCCCATTGGTAAAATAACCTACAGAATTATCTGTTCCTTCATGAGTAACTTCCAAGACTTCAACCCCGCTATCTAAGAAAACACTGGTGATTAAGCTTTCTGGGGTAAAAAGAACACCAGTAGGTTCTACTTCAATCTGAGCAGAAGCGTTCAGGAAGCAAAAAAGGAAAAATAGTAAAAGAAAGGAATGATGTAAGTTAGTCTTAATTGAATTCATAAAGCAAAATTGTAAATTATTGAAAGAGACCTATGGACGGTCTACTCTCTTGTCAGGTGTTGGTGTAAGTTTGCTCTAAGATATTCAAATTCTCAATTCTGTTCTTTAATTTGTTAAAATTCTTGATCATATGCTATGTTGGAGACGAAACAATTGTCGTAATTAACCCTTTTTGGGTAGCTATTTCCTCCATTTGGCTATAAAATAGAAGAGTTTGTCCAAAAAATGTTAAGGTCTGTAGAGATATGGCTTATATTTGCAGAATGGAGACCAATTTCGGATAGCGTTAATTTTCTTGGAGTCTACCGTCATGAAATAGGTCTTTTTATAGAAAAAAAGCGTCTCAATTTTTTTTGGACACTTTTCTTTTAATAGAATTTATTCAAGTTGTTTAAAATCAATAATCTATGACTTTTTTTAAAACAATTTTGGCGTCCTGCCTTGGTGTCTTACTGGCTGGAATTGCGCTATTTGGTATTTTATTTTTAGTAGGTACGTCGATCGCTTCCTCAGCCATGAATAAAAAGAGTGTCCTAAAAACGAATTCAGTTTTAAAACTTTCTTTAAAAGATCCAATCCCTGAACTTACCGGAAATGCTCCTTCTTCTGGAGGCTTTGAGCTAGAAACCGATAAGGTGGTAGGATTACACGATTTGGTTGCTGCCTTGAAACATGCTAAAACGGATGATAAGATTAAAGGATTATTGTTAGATCTCAGTTCCGTAGGGACGGGACGGGCAGGTGCATCTAATTTGCGTGATGCGATCATAGATTTTAAAGAAAGTGGAAAATTTGTTTATGCGCATTCGACCTTCTATACACAAGGTACTTATTACCTCGCATCTGCGGCGGATAAAGTTTATGTTCATCCAATAGGTGGAGTAGATTTTTTAGGTTTTGCCGCTACAGTTCCATTTTTAAAAGATATGCTTGATCGTCTGGATATCGATATGCAGGTTTTCTACGCCGGACAGTTTAAAAGTGCGACTGAACCTTACCGACGATATGAAATGAGTGAGCAGGCAAAACTTCAAACCCGAGAATACCTTGAAGGATTATATAAAATTTATTTGAATGATATATCTGAATCTCGTGGAATTTCTACCGCGCAACTAACGGAAATCGCAGACAACTATTTGCTACGAAACGCAGATGATGCCGTTAAATATAAAATGGTGGATGGGAAAAAATATTGGGATGAAATTCTCACCATGTTAAAGGATGATTTAGGATTGGACGAAGATGATAAAATCAATGCTACTAGTTTACGTACGTACGCTCGTGATCATAGCAGCAAAATAGATTTTTCTATCAAAGACCGAATTGCTGTGGTTTACGCAGAAGGTACGATCGTGGATGGAAAAGGAGATGTTGGTAGTGTAGGTGGTGACAAATATGGTAAAATTATCCGTAAACTACGACAAGACGATAAAGTAAAAGCGATCGTGCTGCGAGTTAATAGTGGTGGTGGTAGTGTACTGGCTTCGGATATTATGTGGCGAGAATTGGAACTAGCGAAAGCAGCAGGTAAACCATATGTGGCTTCCATGGGAGATGTGGCTGCTTCTGGTGGTTATTATATTGCCTGTAATGCTGACACTATTTATGCAGAACCAAATACCATTACAGGATCCATTGGAGTTTTTGCGATGATCCCTAGTATGGAAGATATGTTAAAAGAAAAAGTAGGAGTCACTTTTGATACGGTTAAAACGGGTCCTTTTGCTCACGGACTGACACCATTTTTTGATATTTCTCCTGCCGAAGGAAAAATCCTGCAATCCAGTGTGGAAGAGATTTATGAGCTATTTTTAAAGAGAGTGGGTGATGGCCGAAATATGACTAGAGATGAAGTGCACGCCATTGCGCAAGGTCGTGTATGGACTGGGGAGAAAGCACTCGATCTTAAATTGGTGGATGCTATGGGCGGATTGGACGATGCCCTTGCAACGGCTGCAAACTTAGCTGGCTTGACTAAATACCGAGTTGCGGAATATCCAAAAATTAAAGATCCAATTGAAAGAATCATTGCTGATCTACAAAATAAAGACCAAGCTTCTTTTACACAAGGTGCAGTAAAAGCAGAATTGAGAAAGGTATTTCCTTACTTTGATTATGTTCAGGAAGTCCTCCAAGCTAAAGGAGTACAAGCGAGATTGCCTTTTGTGATTGAGCCAATGTAGAGAATTGCTTTAAGAAATAGAATAAAGTCTAATAACGTAAAAAAATACCCATCGAACTTTCGGTGGGTATTTTTTTTGGTAGGAAAACCTTAAGCATTAGGAGGTAGAT
>CAZYAC010000366.1:0-3670 GCA_964645475.1 uncultured Saprospiraceae bacterium
ATTTACTTTTAAAGGAAGTATCTGGTTATTAAGCGCGTTATTTTTAAAAATATCTGCGAAAAAACTAGAAATCACCACCTTAAATCCATAATCTCCAATCGCCCAAGCGGCATGTTCACGACTACTGCCACAACCAAAGTTTTTCCCTGCAACTAGAATTTCCCCTTGATAGACGCCCGCATTAAGTACAAAGTCAGCTACCTTTTCACCCGTTACTTTGTCATATCGCCAGTCGCAAAATAAATTTTCTCCGAATCCTTCTCGACTGGTCGATTTTAAAAAACGAGCAGGGATTATTTGGTCGGTATCCACATTTTCTAGTGGTAGTGGAACGATGGTACTTTTAATTATTTCCATTTTAATCTTAAAATTTTATAAGGTTGCAAAGGCTGGTTCCAACATTTCTCGAACATCAGAAATTTCACCTTTTACAGCGGCGGCGGCGGCCATAAGTGGACTTACTAAAAATGTTCGAGCGCCTTGTCCTTGTCTTCCTTCAAAGTTTCGATTTGAAGTAGAAACGCAATATTTACCTGCAGGAACTTTATCTTCATTCATTGCCAGACAGGCAGAACATCCTGGCTGACGTAAATCAAAACCTGCATTGGTGAATACTTTATCAAGTCCTTCTGCGATAGCTTGTGCTTCAACTTTTTTACTTCCAGGAACAATCCAGACTTCCACACCAGTCGCTTTTTGTTTACCTTTTACAAACTCAGCAACGATCCGCAAATCTTCAATTCGACTATTGGTACAAGAACCAATAAAGACATAATCAATCTTTTTCCCGATTAGTGATTGTTGATTTTCTAGTCCCATATAATTCAGGGATTTTTGCATCTCTTCAGCAGAACTATTTAAGGCCACTTCCGGAATGTTTTCTTGAATTCCAATGCCCATCCCGGGATTGGTTCCGTAGGTAATCATCGGTTGAATATCTTCTGCGTTGAAATAATATTCTTTATCGAATTTAACCTCCTCATCAGAGTAAAGGGTTTGCCAATAAGCCATAGCTTTATCCCATGCAGTTCCAACTGGGGTAAATTGTCTATCTTTAATGTAGGCAAAGGTTGTTTCGTCGGGCGCAATTAATCCGCCTCTTGCACCCATTTCTATACTCATATTACAAATGGTCATCCGTGCTTCCATGCTCAGATTTCGGATCGCCGAACCACAGTATTCTACAAAATAACCGGTTCCGCCAGAAGCTGTAATTTGAGCAATGATGTATAGAATGATGTCTTTTGATAAAACCCCTCTAGACAGATTTCCATCTATTTGAATTTTCATGGTTTTAGGCATGGATTGAAGGATGGCTTGCGTAGCTAAAACTTGTTCCACCTCACTTGTTCCAATTCCAAAAGCGATACTTCCTAAGGCACCGTGGGTTGCTGTATGTGAGTCTCCACAAACCATAGTCATGCCGGGTAAACTAATTCCTAATTCTGGTCCAATAACATGGACGATACCTTGTTTTTCATGTCCGAGTCCATAAAGATCCAGACCAAATTCTTGGCAGTTACTAGTTAACTTATCAACTTGAAATTTAGAAAGTGGTTCCTTGATAGGTAAATGTTGATTTTTTGTTGGAACATTGTGATCGGCGGTAGCTATGGTTTGTTGAGGTCGAAAAACAGGTAAGCCTCGTTTCCGTAATCCGTCAAAGGCCTGTGGGGAGGTAACTTCGTGGATAAAATGACGGTCAATATAAAGTAGATCAGGATGGCCATCTTGCCGATGAACGAGATGCGCATCCCATATTTTTTCAAAAAGAGTTTTTGCTTTGGAGGATTCCATGTACTTTTAATTTTTTTTCTCACGCCCCTTGGATAATTAGGATGAATAGAAAATTTACTTTTTACTTATCCTATCGCAAGGTTTAACTTGGTGTGATAAAAGTAACCGCCTTTTCCTATTTTGTCGAACCATTTTTTAATAGTGGAACGGTGGCTAAAGAGGTTTTAATTTTGATAAGTAATTGATAATCAGCGTATTGAGAATTAATAAACTACAATGTCCAACTCGATAAATGATCATTTGTTTAGGCTAATTAAAAGTCTGAGTAAATCGGAAAAGAGAAATTTTACGCTTTACGTCAATCGTATTCAGGATACGAAGGAGGTGAAGTTTGTGCAATTGTTTGAATTATTGGATCGCCAAAAACAATATAATGAAGAACAGATTTTTCAAAAAATCCCAAATTTAAAACGTTCTCAGTTATCCAATATTCGACGACATCTTTATAAACAACTGTTGATTAGTTTAAGAATGATCAATATTCAAGTCAATGTAGATCTTGCTGTACGTGAACAAATTGACTTTGCAAAAATTTTATACAATAAAGGATTTTATAAGGATAGTTTGAAAACCCTCGAACGAGCGAAATCTTTGGCCATGAATGCCCATCAAGATTTGCTTCATCTGGAAATACTAGAATTTGAAAAACTAATTGAACTTCGTCACATCACAAGAAGTAGTGCGGACCGGGCTGACACCCTCACAGAAGAAGTCGTCAAAAGAGCTTCTATTATTAATACCAGTAGTCAGTTGTCTAACCTTAGTTTACGGTTATATGGCTTATACATCAAAATTGGTCATATTAAACAAGAGAAAGATTCCTATATGTTGAGTGAATTTTTTCATTCCAATTTGCCTTCCACACAGGAACTGAAAATGACTTTTTTTGAGAAAATCACTTTATATCAATGCCACTATTGGTATAATCATATTCTTCTAAATTTTGTGCAAGGTTATAAATACGCCCAGAAATGGGTGGATCTTTTTGAGCAGGATTCTGCGATGCAATTAAATGATCCTGAATTGTATATGCAGGGATTCAATAATTTACTTACTTCTCTTTTTTATACCAGTTATTATTCTAAGTTTTCCGAAAACCTAGAAACCTTAAAAGCTTTTGGTGAAACGAACCATAAGCGGTTCAATAAAAACGAAGAGGTTCAATATTTTTTATACGTAAATAGTCATCGAATAAATAGTTATTTTATGCGAGGGGCTTTTTCTGAAGGAATTAAAATCGTTCCTGATTTAAAGAAAAAATTAGCTCGTTACGAGACACATTTAGATCAACATCGGATTCTAGTTTTCTATTATCGAATTGCTTGTTTATATTTTGGTAGTGGAAATAATAACGCGGCCATTGATTACCTCAATCGGATTATCAATTTTAGTATTGGAAATTTAGGGGAAGATATTCAGTGTTATGCAAGAATTCTCAATCTGATTGCTCATTACGAATTAGGGCATTATAATTTGTTGGAACATCTAGTAAAATCAGTGTACCGTTTTTTACGGAAAATGGAAGAGATGAATGCGGTTCAAGAAGAAATTTTAAGATTTTTAAGACGGTCCTTAAATGTCAACCCACAAAATCTCACCGAGTCTTTTGTTCAGTTGAGGACTCGGTTGATACCACATACCAATAATCCTGTGGAACGCCGTTCTTTTTTATACCTAGATATTATTTCTTGGTTAACCGCTAAAATTGAAAATCGACCAGTACAAAAAGTTATTCGGGAAAAATTTGAATTAGAGCGGCGTTGATTATCTTACAATAGTAACATCCCCAGATAATACTCTTGTTTTGATATCTCCGATACTTTGGTAACGAAAAATCCAAATATACACACCGGCGTTTAATGCTTCCCCTTTG
>CAZYAC010000366.1:3770-4875 GCA_964645475.1 uncultured Saprospiraceae bacterium
GTATGATTAAACTCATCAATATTGTCGCAGTAAACTATTTTGTCCAGAGCATTCTGATATTCTCCTAAAAAAACATATTTTTCTTCTCCTGTAGCTTGGTAACAAGTTTCTAGTTTCGTCCAATTATTAAAATTATTTAAAAGGGTATCAGAAGATAGTGCCAACATAGGAAATTCCACCAAATTGTCAGAAAAAGCCATTCCAAGTTATTCGAATGGCAAATTATTCCAAATTGGGTATTAAAATTTTCTTCAGGATTAACGGCGAACGATAGATAAATATCATGATTCGTTGGAAGTGGTGCAAGTAATCGGGAATAAATATTTTCTTTAGCCTGCGAGATAAGTCCTACAAGCCCGGCCATTCCATCTCCAGCGTAAGTTGGTTTATGGGAAGGTATTCCATAAAAAGAATCTTCAGTCGCACATTCGTGAAATACATCTGGAGAAGAATTTATCGAGCCAGTAATTTTCCAGGGTGTTGCTTTGTCAACTTCTCCCCAGTCAATATCACAATCGGTAATATCTTCAAATCCGGGATTGTCCACTAGATTGGTTTGCGCAAAAATGAATTGCGGATGAATTAGGAGAATTACCAAAGGAAGAATCAGAACCGAATAGATTTTATTCATTTACAATTTTTTCAGATAGAAAATCCATATAAGCACAATCTTAAAATTAATCTTAATTTTTGATTCTTTTTCAAGAAAAGTATTGGTAGGTTGTCATCCGAACTAAATTTCAACAATTAATACATTTATTCGTTTCTAGAGTATGAAATTTTTTTATTTTATAATAACCATTATGCTTACCGTACCCAATAATAACTTCTTTGACTTTAAAGAAGAACAAGAAATTAATCGATGGCGAATTGTCAATGATGGGGTGATGGGTGGTTTATCTCAAGGAAAAATTCTTTGGAATCAGCCGGAGAACACGATGATCTGGTCTGGAAAAGTATCTTTAGAAAATAATGGTGGTTTTACTTCTATTCGTACAACTCCAGAACTATATAAAGTAGGAGATTTCGAAAAAATAATTTTAAGGGTAAAGGGGGACGGAAAGACCTATAAATTTAGAATGCGTCCTTCTGGAAATTTTGATGG
>CAZYAC010000367.1:0-4863 GCA_964645475.1 uncultured Saprospiraceae bacterium
CTACACCACTATATTAATCATTCGCTTTGGTACTACAATCACTTTACGGATTTCTTTCCCCTCGATCCATTTTTTCATTTCTTCCATTCCCAAAGCAGCTTTTTCTAAATCTTCCTTGGACATATCAGCTGGAAAATCTGCAGTCATGCGTTTTTTCCCATTGATACTGATTGGATAAGTAATCGAATTTTCCACTAAATACTGTTCGTCATGGATAGGAAAATCCGTCATAGTCACACTCCCCTCGTTACCAAGTTGGTTCCAAAGTTCTTCGGCAACGTGCGGCGCAAATGGTGCTATCAACCGTACCAATGGTTCTAGAATGGCTCTTTTATTAGTTCCGACTTTTTTTAGATCATTGGTCGCAACCATGAATGCACTAATACAGGTGTTAAAAGAAAATCGGTCTATATCAGAGTTTATCTTTTTAATTACGGTATGTAGAATCTTCAATTCTTCTGGAGAAGCGGCTTCATCGCTTACACTAAATTTTTCATTTTTATCAAAAAATAAATTCCATAGTCGTCGTAGAAATTTACTTACGCCATCGATCCCTTTGGTATCCCAAGGTTTAGAATGTTCAAGTGGTCCAAGGAACATTTCGTACATCCGAAAACAATCTGCTCCGTACTTATCTACCACATCATCTGGATTCACCACATTAAAATATCGCTTAGACATTTTACCTACTTCAGAGTGCGTCTGAAATTTGAAAGTAACTGGCATCGCTCCTACTTTAAACTCCCCATCCGCAGTCACAAAAATCGCATCTGCGTAATCTGATCGCCATTCAACAAATTGCTTAATTCCATCTGGTGATAGATAAGAATCAGTGCTTCCGTAATCTGATACAAAATCAATAAAAACTGGAATTCGAGCGTAATCGCTCGCATCCTTTACCTGATCCGCAGATAGAAAACGTTTCTGAGCATTATCTGATTTGGATAGGTATAAAAATTCTATGACCCCCTGAATCATTCCTTGGTTGATCAATTTTTTAAAAGGTTCCGGCGTAGGAACATATCCTAAATCGTACAAGAATTTATGCCAGAATCGAGAATACATCAAGTGTCCTGTTCCGTGTTCTGGACCTCCTATATACAAATCCACCTGTTGCCAATAATCCACTGCTGACTTACTAGCAAAAGCTTCGTGGTTCTTTGCATCCATGTATCGCAAATAATACCAAGAACTTCCTGCATATCCAGGCATGGTATCTGTTTCCCGAGTCATCCCGTTTTGATTTACCCATTCTGTTACACGAGCTAATGGCGAACGACCATCCGCTGTGGGCTGATAATTATCTAATGGTGGCAACTCCACTGGAAGTTGATTTAAATCTACTTTTTGGGGCACGCCATCCGAATCGTATAAAATTGGAATTGGTTCCCCCCAATATCGTTGTCTGCTAAAGGTCGCATCTCGTAGTCGGAAATTCACTTGCCGCTGTCCAATACCTCGTTCTTCTATCTTGTCCAACATCAAACTAATGGCAGCTGGAACTTCCATATCATTTAGAAATCCAGAATTAATCATGATGCCTAATTTGTCATGCCGATCAGCGCCAGGATATTTAGACTTATCAATCACATCAATAATCGGTAAACCAAATTTGGTGGCAAAGGCAAAATCACGATCATCGTCACTAGGCACTGCCATGATGGCTCCAGTACCATAATCCATTAACACATATTCTCCAATATAAATGGGAACATTATTATTCGTAAAAGGATTTTTGGCGTACGCTCCTAAAAAACAACCCGTCACTTCTTTGACTTCCGTCATCCGTTCTCGTTCAGAACGACTATTGGTATATTCCAAATATTCAGTTACAGCAGCTCTACGGTCATCTGTTGTTATTTTATCAACCAACGGATGTTCAGGAGCAAGCACCATATAAGTGGCTCCAAAAATGGTATCTGGTCGTGTGGTATAAATTTCTAATTGTTCATCATGTCCATCTAAATCAAAAAACATCTGAGCTCCTTCCGAGCGGCCCATCCAATTTGTTTGAATCGTTTTCATTGGTTCTGGCCAATCGATGGTTTGTAAATCATCGAGCAACCTTTGTGCATAAGCCGTAATTCTTAAAGACCATTGCAACATAGGTCGTTTTTCCACAGGATGACCCCCTCGTTCAGAAACGCCATCTTTAACTTCATCGTTGGCTAGAACGGTTCCTAAAACTTCACACCAATTGACATAAGCTACCTTTCGAAATGCTAATCTAAAATTCGTTAAAATATCGCTTTGTTCAATTGGGCTCATGGCCTTCCATTCCTCTCCGGTAAAAGATTTATCATTTTCGTTAGCCGCCTTCACTCCTTTAGAACCTGTCGTTTCAAAATGAGCAACCAAATAGGAAATGGGTTTGGCTTTATCAGCACCGGTATCATAATAATGGTCAAACAATAATTGAAAAATCCATTGGGTCCATTTGTAAAAATCCGCATCACTTGTCCGATATTCACGACTCCAATCGAAACTAAAGCCTAGATTGTCCATCTGACTTCGGTATTTTTTGATATTCGTATCAGTAGAAACTGCCGGATGAATTCCCGTTTCTATCGCATATTGTTCAGCAGGCAGTCCAAAAGCATCGTAGCCCATTGGATGTAGCACATTAAATCCTTTCATCCGCTTATACCGAGAAAAGATATCTGAAGCAATATAGCCCAAGGGATGTCCTACATGCAGCCCCGCTCCCGATGGATAAGGGAACATATCCAATACATAATATTTCGGTTTATCGGACTCATTTGAAACTCGATAAATTTCATTTTCTTCCCAGTAATCACGCCATTTACGTTCGATCGATTGTGGATTATATTCCATGCTTTTGTAAATTTTAAATTTCTGCGAAAATAGGTTTTTTTATGACAAAAAGAAGATTACTGCTAGCTGTTTTCGTTGAATATTCCTGTAGTTTATGATGAATGTATTTTGAATCATAGAAAACAAGAAGCATCTGAATAACAACGGATTAGGTAGTTTTAGTTACCTTAATTCTATTTATATTAAGAAGAATTTTCCGTAGGACGCCTACAAATTGTTTTAAAATAGTGGTTAATCTGAATAATAAAATTTTATATTTACAACAAAACCAAGGATCTAATCCTTATTAATAAAAATGCGCTTTATAAAAGAGCAGGAAAAATCTTTAACTCAAAACTATTAATCATGATCGGAAAACTCATCAAACTCGGTATCCTAGTAGTCATTGGACTTGTTGGCTATAACTATTTTCTTGGAACGCCGGAAGAAAAAGAAAAGAGCAAAGAAATCATTGGTAAAGTAACAGACATCGGTAAAGCTGGTGTCGGATTGATTAAAGAAGAAGTAGCCAAATTCAAAGAAGGCAAATACGACCGTGCACTTGATAAAATCCAAAACGGACTAGTCTCTGCGAAAGAGCAAATTCAAGACAAAGGAGGCATGCTAATGGACAAAATCGAATCTTGGGAAAGCAAAAAAGATGCCTGGTCAAAAGAACGAGATCGTCTGAAGGATCTATTCGATAACGCCGATGAAGATCAAAAGGAAGCCCTCTCAGAAGAGATTAAAAAACTCAACGAAAAAGGAGAACAACTTGAAGAAGAAGGCAAAGAACTTAAGCAAGCAACCGATGAACGAATTGAAAAAAAGGAATAAATCCAAATTTACCTAACGCGTGTTAACACGTTTACTAAACCTATCCACGTATTTTAGAATAGGTTTAGTAAACGTTTGGTTTAACGTAATCTTCTCTTTAAAATCCAATTTGTCGTTGTTTTGTTTTAGCGAAACTCATTTCTTTAAAATTATAAATGTCTGCCACGGTTAAGCACTCATAAGACTCCTTGGCGTTGAGAGAGGCAAGCAACTTATTGGTTTTATTCAAACTCAACTTGTCGAATTCGTACCTCGCTATCATTCTTCCTTTCCGCAGTAATGCCGTATCCACTTCTGCCAGATTGGTATTGAAGGTGCAGATAACTTTGATATTTAGATAATCGCTAAACAACCCATCCGTCAATTGCAAAATGGTGGAAACAACAGAACGACCGTTGCCGTTTTTTCTTGAAGTTATCACTTTCTCTGCGTCTTCGATCACCAAAACTGAATTGCGTTGTCTCAATAAAAAAGAAATAAAATCCGGGTCCAATAATGATTTAACAAATTCGTTTTGAATAAAAATAAAATTAGCTTTCTCGTACTTTGTAATCAGGCTTTTGATATACGTTGTTTTTCCAGTCCCCGGTTTTCCATAAAGTAAAATCAAGCCAGATTCCTTTTCTTTAATCGATCGATCAATTCGGCCAGCAACTTCTCGAAAATCGTCGTTATAGTGACGATCCATATCTACTAAAACCTTTTCCGTTCTCACTTCTTCGGTCGAAAAACAATTATTAGGTTTTGTCAACACACTAAAGGTAGGTTTTTTTGATAACCCAAACGACTTCCTCAACGAGTCGTTCATATTAAGTACCCATTGTTCTAATTCTTGATCGTTTCCATCGTACAAAAATTCAACATTCAATCTTTTACTGTATAAGGTTATCCAGATCATCCCTTTAATTTCGATTCCTGTAAAGAGCAACTCCTCTGGAAAATCTTTTTCCATTTTCGCATTACTTGCATCATCCGTATGCCAATTTTTTAGCATCAGTTGAAATCCATTTTTTTCCAAATTCAATAGCGATAAAACCTTGTCCATATAGATTTTCGACACCACCATAGATACTTCCAATTCTAGTTTAGAGCAAAGCACCTCATATTTAGAAGCAAAAAATAAAGGACGATTTAAATCACCATAGCCATCAAATGCATTTCTTATTGTAGACATAAAAAATTTAGATTGTTATGTCGAAAGAACGTGGTGAT
>CAZYAC010000368.1:0-4808 GCA_964645475.1 uncultured Saprospiraceae bacterium
CGACCGAAACACATCCGACCGAAACACATCCGACCGAAACTCAAATGGTAAACCTAACGATCGAAAGAACGACGACCGAAAAACAAAGGCAGGTCGTGGTGCTGAAAATAAAGAAACGGTCACTAAAGAAAAGCAACCAGCTGGCGAGCGAGGTGGATCTTCTAATAATCGTAAGGAGGAAAATGGTAAACGCGAAAATAATCGCAACAACCGCGACGGAAAAAATAAGAATCGCAATAAGAAAAATCGCAATAAAAAGAACAAGTCTAAGTCCAATAAGGAAGTGATTCCAGAAGGCAATAAGAAGAGTAAAGGTGTTGCGTTTTCAAAGGCCAGTAAGAATAAGAAATATGGAAAGAAAGGACCTTTGGGTTATGGCATGTATCCACTTGAATAACTGACCGATCCCGACGAAGGAGGGCAACGTGCGACAGCGCGTTGAGGGAAGGCACCGCGTAAGCGGACGGGTTGGCGGATTTGTGGATGTGCGAATTTGTTGATTTTAGAATTTCCAATTTTACCTTCTCAGCACTTTTCAAAAAAATTAGCATAAAAAATCCCGGCTGATCAAGTGATCAGTCGGGGTTGTTGTTTTGGGATGGCCCGTCAGAAAAATCCGACGATGCTAAAAAATATTCTGAAAAGTAGAATAGACTTTATTCTAATAGTTTAAACAAAATTTTTACTGTTATTTAGAAGTTTTTCTAATAAACAGATTGTCTTAGATTTTAGAAAAATTGGCCCCGGCGTAATGCTGGGGCCATCTCTCATGAAAAAAACGAATAATGACTGCAAATTCTTCGATGCCATTTCTAGAATCAGCATCTTATTTTGTTTTAACTTTTGTGTTAGGTTTTATTCCTTCACAATCATTAGTACTACTGTTTATAACTATTTACAATACAAAGATGCATCGTAAAGCTGGCTACTTTTATCAGAAATACCCGATTTTCGTGACATTTAAAACATCTTTCATACGTATATTTTTATTATGATAAAAAATAAAATACATTATGAAATTTAAAAATATATAGAAGATTTACAGTGAAACAGGCTTCAATTTAGCTTTATTTTAATATAAAAAATGAAAATTGTGACAGGGATACGGAAGAAGATTTTTGGATACGTGGATTTTTAGATGATTCGAGAACAGATATACCATTGATTTTTAAACTACAATAGCAATTGCAAACTCAACTGCAATTTTGATCGCTGCTGAGACAAAGATTTTTCCATTCTAGGAGAAAAGTTAATAGACCTAAACTACTTCCGACTGGCCATAATATCTTCTTCGCATTCTTCTTCTTGATGGGCTACGCTTTCCGTGGTGGAGGTCTTGGGTTTTAAGGGCAGGTCAGAGGTTTCGACAGCTAGACTTGCCGACAGGGATTGGTAAGATCCAAGCGCTTCGTAAACGATACTGTGAATTCGTGAACGAAGCTTGGTTTTAAATAATTTTTTATTATTCGTCGATGGTGTAATTCGGTTAGAAAGAAAGATAAAAATCAATTCTTCTTTAGGATCTACCCAGACACAAGTGCCTGTAAATCCAGTATGACCGAAAGTCTTTTTAGAAGCTTTTGGTGAACAGGAGGGCGGACGACGACCGTTACGGGTATCAAAACCCAAACCCCGATGGGTTCTATATTGCGACTTGGTAAAGAGTTCTACCGTCTCCGGTTTTAAATACTTCCGACCGCCATAATTACCTTTGTTGAGTAACATCTGAAAGAGGACACCTAAATCCTGTGCATTAGAAAATTGACCAGCATTTCCAGCTACTCCTCCTAAGATGGCAGCTGATTCGTCGTGTACATACCCGTGTACTTTTTGGTTCCGCCAACGATCGTCAGTAGACGTTGGAACGAGTTGCTGCGCTTTAAACTTTTCACGAGGCAAATAGGTCAGATATCGCAAACCTAGTGGTCCGTAAAAATTTTTGTCTAAATATTTATCTAAGGTTTTGCCGCTTTGTTTTTCGATGACGGCTTGCAGTAAATTAAAGTTGACATCACTATAATGATATCTTTTCCTTCGTCTCTTGGGAATGATTTCCAAAACGGTCTGCCATAACGAATCCTGCCACCTTTTATCCATATAATAGTTATCCGTAATCTTAATATTATCCTTAAAACTAGGACGCTTACAGAAGTATTCATTACAGTCTGGGTCGAGCGTATCTTTTAAAAACACGTATCTAGAAATTGGCATATTGGCTTGGATACCAGAAGAATGGGTCAGCAATTTTTTCAGCGTAATCTTTTCCAGTTTTTTATTTTCTTTGATCGTCATGTATTTAGCCAACGTACTTTTGAGTGGTAATTTTCCTTGCTCATGGAGTTTCATGGCAGCTAAAGTGGTCGCCGTTACTTTAGTGAGGGAGGCAATATCATAGAGATCCGTTTCCTCCACTTTTCTGGCTTTATCGTATTCGTGATGACCAAAAGATTTATGATAAAATACTTTTCCATTTTTGATGATCATTACTTGTGCGCCCGGTGTTACTTTTTTCTGAATCGCACTTTTAACCAAAGCATCAATGCCCACCAATTTGACAGGATCAATCCCAACCTCATGCGGCGCTACGTAAGCCAAGCGGTTCATTTTCAGGATAATACCTTTTCCGTATTTTAGTTCTGGAGAAAGCGTCAAAGGCAATTTACCAAATGAAGTAGCCCCACCAAAAATCATTTGTGCAATTTGTTTGCGGACGATTTTGTTATTCTCAAAAGATTGTATCAAGGCCACTTTTTCATCAAAAATCGGAAGTTGCCAAGGATTCCCATAATTGACGATCACCGTTGGTTCGCGCTCCGCATGTTTATTGACAGAAGCGATAAAATTAGCGTCTCTCACGGTATCCAACACTACCCCATCGAGGCTGATTACGACCGGACGATTCCGCATTTTTTTAGTCAAGGGAGCGAGTTGCTTTCCTGATGCTCTTTTGATTAAAACAGATCTTATTTCAGCATATTTTTTACTAGCACTTTCAAAGTCAATATATTTCTTATGCCCTACTTGTACCATTCCCGTTGCTCTTTGTCGAGTAGATAACGGCAGTAGGTCGTTCGGATTACGAGCGACTACAATGCTTTCTCGGAACCAGTCTTCAGTCTGTCTTTTTTCGCTTTTCCGAACGAACAATTCTTTTACCTGATCCGCTTCTATCCGCTCTGGTTTTGTTGGATCTTTTTTCCAAGCTTTGGCCATCAATACTTTGTAAACTCGTGCGTTCAACTCCTTTTCAGAAAGGTGTCCCTGCTCTATCATCCGCCGCAGTAATTGAAAATACACTTCCACACTATCCTTTATCACCAACATATCTACTCCACTGTACAGCAGTGCTTGCAAGGTTTGAGTGTCCCGAGCAACGCCTAGTGTCAATCCATCAAATCGAAGGTTTTCTTTCAGATATTGTGTTATATAACCTTTGGGTCTTTTCTCGTGGTCTATATCTTTGACTAAGGATTCGTCGATCATCATCCCACTTAATCCGCGTTGCACCAATCGGGAGTATTTGCTTAATAATTTGGGGAGTGTCCGCAGCGTATCGTTTTCAATATAAATTAAATCTTGAAAATTATTGGCCACCGTTAGAATCCCTTCCTGCTGAAATTTGTCGACCATCCGTATACTTTGTTTGGCCAATAAAGACTTTGGAAAAGCGGATTGTTGAAAATTAAAATCGCGATCAGAATTGTGGTGCGTATGAAGTTCAGGACCAAAAATCATATCTAGTTTTAAGGCTCGGGCTTTTAGGAGGTACTCTTTTAATAAAGCTTGATTGATCTCCTCATTCTGAAGGGTGGCTATCGTTGCCGGGAGGGGATAAGGAATTTGGTCGCTAAAGAGTTGATTGGGGCTCACCTGTTGATCTGTGGCGGTGAGCAAGGGAATTTTTCTAGCTAACTGAGCTTGGTCGATAAAATTAGCATATCCAGCAAGTGGCAATCCGGACAACTGAATTCCAGCTATCTTTCCAGCTCGAATATCTTGCTTCAGCTGGCGTTGTCTTTGGGCATCTGGCGCATGCGTTTTAAGAAAAATTAATTGTCCGATTTTTTCGTCGAGCGAAAGCGTCAACAGGAGGGAGTCGGCCCAGTTGGCATCCGTATTTAGGAAAGGGGCATGCGCAATTGGAGGCGTGTATTCCGTTCGATTACAAGCCATCAACAAAATGATGAAGGAAATGATTCCAAAAAATTTAGACATAGTGCTTCCTACAAAGAGGCCTCCTTTAGTACAGTAATCCTTCCTGAGCAAATTCTTGGTTATAACGCCGTATTTGCCTTTGTATTCTCAAGTTTGTGTATGTCTATTCGTCGGGTTAGAAAGAGAGCGACGACTCTGAGTGGAAAGATACCAATTTTTGGGGAGAAGCGGGGTGTTTTTGGGTGATGAGTTTTGGGTTTTTGGGTTTTTGAGTTTTGAGTGAGCTTGAGGCTCGTAGAGTTGTAGAGAACGCAGAGAGGGGCTGTGTTTTTGAGATTTATGGAAATTAAAAAGAAAGGTTGGTTGGCATTCGATTAGGTTTAAAGGTTAGTTTTGGTTTCAATATGGGTTATTTTATGTTAACTTTATGGTTGTGTATAATCTTTAATTAGGGAGTGTTCTAAATTTTGTGTTTTTTAAATTCAAACTCAATGTCAAAAACAATTTCAATTTTCCCTCTAACGTAAAATAAGAATTTTTAAAGACGTGATTATCCGTTGATTACAGGAAGTCGTTTTTAAGTTTTGCGATTGAGCTTGAATTTGTTATTGAAATTTCAAATTAAATTTGACACACTTTATTGAACAGTCCCA
>CAZYAC010000369.1:0-4789 GCA_964645475.1 uncultured Saprospiraceae bacterium
GGAACTAACTGGTGTAATAATGGTTCTTTTACATCCAAAAAAGAATAGTAATATCGGACGGCTCGACGTAAAATTCGACGTATCACATAACCCGCTCCATTGCTTGACATCATCTGTCCATCTGCCACCGCAAATGAAACAGCACGCAGGTGATCAGCCACTACACGCATCGCGATATCCGACTTTGCGGTAAGCTCATAATTCCCGGTATATGGTTTGCCAGAAAGTTCACTGATTTTATTTATAAAAGGCGTAAAAATATCCGTATCGTAATTAGATTTTTTGCCTTGTAAAGCCATACAAAGTCTTTCAAAACCCATCCCCGTATCAATGTGAGCCGCAGGTAGGGTTTCCAGCGAACCATCTGCTTTCCGATTAAATTGAATGAATACGAGATTCCAGATTTCGATGACTTGTGGATGATCCATATTGACGAGCGTACCACCTTCAATTTGTTGACGTTCTTCGTCTGACCTCAAGTCAACGTGGATTTCTGAACAAGGACCACAAGGTCCTGTATCGCCCATTTCCCAAAAATTATCTTTCCGATCAAATTTTAGAATACGCTCAACGGGTAGATAGTTTTTCCACAAATCAATCGCCTCCTGATCTAGCGGAAGATTTAGGTCTTTGTCGCCTTCAAATACCGAAACGTAGATTCTTTCTGGGTCTAATTTATATTCTTTAACGAGGAGTTCCCAGGCCCATTCGATGGCTTCTTTTTTAAAATAATCACCAATCGACCAATTACCTAACATTTCAAAAAGGGTGTGATGGTAACTATCTATCCCTACTTCTTCAAGATCATTTTGTTTACCGGATACTCGCAGACATTTTTGGGTATCGGCAATTCGAGGATTATCCGGTGTTTTATTTCCCAAAAAATAATCTTTAAACTGGTTCATTCCCGCATTAATAAACATCAACGTCGGATCATCCTTATTGACCAAGGGAGCAGAAGGGACAATTTTATGTTTTTTACTTTCAAAGAAATCTAGAAATTTTTGTCGAATTACGCGAGAAGTCATCATAAAAAGGGTAATTATAGGGATCAAAATGCCGAAAAGGCAATAATTGCAATAATATAATTCGTATTTACTTAATTTACAATAATTTAACTAATTTGTTTCAACTTTTATTTTTCAGGTGTAAAACAGTTCTGATTTAGAATCAAAAAAGTGACAATATTATTATTAATTATCATTAGAATTAATTAAATACAAAGATTTTTGCGATTTTGTTTGAATAATCGGCAATTGAGTAATATTTTTGGCGGCGCATACAACAACAGTTTAGACAAAAAGTATATATTAAAAAAAGTATAAATCACCGTCTAAATTGAAAACTACAGAAAACGATTTTTGCCAATTTTCAGCGGTCGCAAAGCTACTGAATTTTGGTTAACGAATAAAGGCTCTGATGAGAAAAGAAAAGTTTGTCTATAACACGCAAACGCTACGATATGAAAAGGTAGTAGATCCATTGCGTGTTAAGGTATTAAAATTCCTCGGCTTTATATGTGCCGTAGGGGTAAGTGCAGTTATTGTCATTTCTATTGTACTTGCTTATTTCCCTTCCCCTAAAGAAAAAGCATTATTACGCGAGATTGAGCAGATGAAGTTCCAATATATGGCATTGAATAGCGATTTTGATATGATGTCTAAGGTTTTAAATAATATCCACGAAAGAGATGCTAGCGTTCACCGTATGATCTTCGGGATGGACCCAGTAGATCAGGATTTATGGAATGGTGGAACAGGAGGTAGTAATAAATATAATAACCTGACTAAATTTAAAAACTCTGGTGAGCTATTGATTTCCGCTAAGACGGAGGTAGACAAAATCAAAAACAAGCTAGCGGTTCAATCTAAATCATTAGACGAAATCATCTCGCTGGCGAAAGACCGAGAAGACATGTGGGCTTCTATTCCTGCGATCAAACCCGTCCGATCTGATAAATTAAAAAGAAATCTTCACCGCTTATCTGGATTTGGAATGCGGATGCACCCGATCTTTAAACGACACCGGATGCACAAAGGAATTGATTTTACCTGTCCTAAAGGAACCCCTATTCAGGCAACTGGAAATGGTAAGGTAGTCAAGGTAGCAAAACTTAAAAGTGGCTATGGAACCCATGTGATCATTGATCACGGCTACGGTTATAAAACCCTTTACGCACACATGAGTAAGGTGGACGTAAAAAAGGGTCAGCAAATTCAGCGTGGACAAGTTATCGGAGCGGTAGGAAGCACCGGTACTTCGACGGCAGCCCACTTGCACTATGAAGTAATTCATCGTGGTAATAAAGTAAACCCAATTCACTATTGTATGGACGGATTGACACCAAAGGAATATCAGGAATTAGCCAACATGGCTTCGGTTACCAACCAGTCCTTTGACTAACTAGATATTTAAGAGATTTTACGGAGCCTTATTTTCTGATGGAAAATAAGGCTCCTCTCTTTTTATCCTCAGATACCTCATCTTCGTAATTGTAATTTTGGTCGTAAAACTAAAGGTTCTCCGACGGATTCCTTAACTTTCTCAATAATTAGACTTGAAAAACCTATGTCTTCAACCTTCAAACAATGCTATAACTGTGATACGCCCTTACCTCAAGAGGCTAAATACTGTCTGAAGTGTGGCCAAAAATACACTACTGGAAGGATCAAATTACGTAACCTCCTTGGGGATTTTTTTGCTGAACAATTCAACTTGGACAGTCGCATTTTTAAAACGCTGCAAGCCATTTTTATCCCAGGTAAGCTGACAGAGGAGTTTTTTAAAGGTAGGCATAAAACCTATTCTTCGCCCTTACGACTCTTTTTAATTACCGCATTTTTATTCGGATCCGTCCTAGCATTTCAACTCTTTCAAGATAGTGATATAGGTGCTGATAATATGAACGAGATGATTCATATAAATGAACGTCGCAGTGTATTAAAAGCCCTTGATACCATTACCATAGAACAAAAGAAAATATTTAATAATAATAAAGTAGATAGCGCACTAGATTCTCTAATGGTGCAGATGCGGGTGGCGCTAGATAACCCTACCGATTCTATTATATTGAACAGAGAAATCCAGATTGCAGGTTTTAAATTACCCAATATCAGTCGAGACGATTTTGAACAAATGACTCCAAAAGAATTAGGAGATTCCTATGGAAAAGACATGAAATTCTGGGGAAAACTATTGCTTACTCAAGGTGTAAAATCCATCAAGCAAGGAGATAATATGGTCCAGTATTTATTTGGTAAAACTACGTTCGCGATATTTTTCATGATGCCTTTTTTGGCCGTTTTCCTAAAAATAATTTATATCCGTCGTAAAAAATTCTATGTAGAACATCTCATTTTTTCCTTCCATTACCATACTTTTTTATTTCTACTTTTCACGGGAGCTGTCATTCTAACAAACTATCTTGGCGGTGCAGTAATTGGTATTAGTTTTTTAATTGCTTTTGTGTATCTGTTTATCGCATTAAAACGTATTTATCAACAAGGCTGGTTTAAGACCCTGTTTAAAATATTTATTATTTTCATTATTTACTTGTTTCTTCTAGTAATTTTCATGTCTTTTACAGCAGCAATTGGATTTTTACTTTTTTAAAATTTTCTATGCCATACGAAAAATACGAAACCGTGATCGGTCTCGAAGTTCATATTCAACTCGCCACGAAATCAAAAGCTTTTTGCGGAGATGAAAATAAGTTTGCCGGTTTGCCTAATACGCAGATCTCGCCTATCTCTCTGGCACACCCCGGCACCCTACCTCGTCTCAATGAGCGACAGGTAGAATACGCCGTACGACTAGGTTTGGCGCTAGGCTGTCAGATCAATCCACTCAACCGTTTTGATCGTAAAAATTATTTTTATGCTGACCTTCCCAAGGGTTATCAAATTACACAACAAGACGAACCTATTTGCATCGGAGGTGCGATGGAGGTAGTCACCCCGGACTATATTCAAAACATTCGCATTCATCATATTCACATGGAAGAAGATGCGGGAAAATCTACGCATGATGCTTATCCTGATCATACCGTCGTGGATCTAAATCGAGCTGGCGTTCCGCTTTTAGAATTGGTGACCGAACCAGATTTTCGGTCGGCAGAGGAAGTCGATATTTTCATGAATACCATGCGCCAACTGGTGCGATATTTAGACATCTCTGACGGAAATATGGAAGAAGGGAGTATGCGTTGTGATTGCAATATTTCTGTTCGAATCAAAGGAAGTGAGACCTTCGGTAATCGTTGTGAAATAAAAAATGTAAACTCCATGCGTTTCGCTCGTCGAGCCATAAAATACGAAGTAAAAAGACAAATTGATTTGATAGAAAACGGAGGTGAGGTGCTTCAACAGACTTTAAATTTTGATCCCGTTACCGGAAAAACTTCCCCACTTCGTTCCAAAGAAGATGCCCATGACTATCGCTATTTTCCGGATCCAGATTTACCGCCAGTTGCGTTATCGGAAAATTATATTGATAAAATCCGACAACAACAACCTTCATTACCTTGGGAATTAAAACAAAAATTTCAGGAGGAATATCGCCTCTCAGAATACGATGCCAGACTGCTCACAGAGCATAAAAAAGATGCGCTACTCTTTATGGAATGTTGCGCTACTTCTCCCCACTATAAATCACTTGCTAATTTATTTATCAATAAAATAAAAACTTACCAAAAAGAACATCCCAATATTGTTTTCACCAAAGAACAACTTACGGAGTTTATAGAATTAACCACCTCTAACCAAGTAAATATTACGGTTGCCAATCAGCA
>CAZYAC010000370.1:0-1949 GCA_964645475.1 uncultured Saprospiraceae bacterium
AATCAGAAATAATAAAGGCTGCCTCTTAAGTTTTACTTATGAGACAGCCTCTTTTATTTTTTATTCTACAATCTTCAATTAAATCCCTTATTCTTTTTTTTGTGGATCATAATTATTTATATCCTGATTGTTTAGGGGCCATAGATAATCCAAATATTTTATATCCACAGAAGTTGAAACAGCCTGAGGACCATAGTCATTGATAAATTTACGAACTCCACCGTATTCCTTAAAATCACCGCTATACCATTTAAGTATTTTCGATAACTTTACTTCTTGAGGGGTAATGATATTTTTTCCTTTATTTCCTAGAAAATAACGAGCCTGTTCGTCTAATTGTTTATCTAATTTATCAGCAGTATAAGCTTCATTACGCAGACGAGGACAAGAGATCGCCGCACAGTTCGCTGCAAAGTGGATACGAGGCTCCTTAAATTCAGGTCGAATAATGCCATGCTCAATATTATTAAGATCATATTTCGCTCCTTCAATATTTATAAATTTAATATCCCAAACTGTATTAACGAAAGGAATACCACTTTTAATATCTTTAATACTCGAAACCGGATAATAATCCAAGATAAGTTTTACGGTAAAGGCGTTATATGCATTGAGCCAGTAAGCTAGCCGTTCGTCACGTGTCCAGTTTTCTTTGTTGGGGTGCGCGCTACTAAGCAGGTCCAGATAGTTTTGTAGCTTTGCTTTATCTTGAATAAATCCTTTGTAATCAACTGCTCCGGCTTCTGAAACATGCGTCTTGACTAAGGTATCCCAAAGTTCGTGCGTTATAGGTTTTGAAGAAGACTGATATTCTTTTACCGAATTACATGCAGTAAAAAACCCAAAGCAAATAAAAAGAATGAGGAAATTTTTCATAAAAGAATTTTTAACTTAATAATTAGTTCTCAATTTTGAATGATCAGGAAAAAAAAGAAGTTACCTTAAATTTTTGCAATCAAGAAATTTATTGCCAAATAATTGGTCAAGGAAAAGAGCTCTTAATCGCTTTCCCAGGATATGGTTCTACCGTGGATTATTATGCTCCGGCTCAGCCTTTACTTGCCCATAAATTTACGACGTGGATTATTGACTTGCCATTGCACGGTAAAACGAAATGGAGTAAACCAATGTTCACCATTGCAGATTTTACTGGAATAATTCAGATGATTTTGCAACGAACCGGACATCTAAGATTTAGTTTACTGGGACATAGTTTTGGTGGACGAGTCGTTTTATCTCAAATTCCACTTTTCGGCTCACAGCTCAACCGAGTATTCTTGCTTGCTCCCGATGGGATTAAAAACCCAGGACTAATGACCGTTAGCTGGATTCCAGGCTGGTTCCGGCGCATGACCAGCGGATGGGTAGAGCAAAGCCATCGCTTATTACCTTTTGTCGAATGGCTACATCGACGAAAATGGATTGCTCCTAATGTTTACTCCTTCGCTGAATATTATCTAAAAACCAGCATTCGACGACAACAAGTTAAAATATACTGGATTTCTCTTGCCGATTTTCAGGTCGATCTACCAAAATTAAAACAGACCATAAAATCAGAAAAGCTTCGGGTATCAATTTTTATGGGGCGACGAGATAAAATAATTCCTTCCGAAGTTGGAAAAATATTAAAGAATGAAATTGAGACGTGGGTAGATTTAATCGAAACGAACACTGGCCACATGATGAACGGAGGAGCAGTTTTGAAATTGATTGATTTATAATTTATTAAAAAGAACAACCATGCACGGAACGCATAATGCCCTCGCGGACGCCCGCAACGAAAAAGTACAGATTTATATTAACGGAGCATTTTTTCCACGCAATGAAGCAAAGATTTCAGTTTTTGATAGTGGGTACTTGGTCGGGGACGGTATCTGGGAAGCAGTACGACTGTATGATGGTGTCTTGGTTTTTTTAGATTTACACCTTGACCGTTTGTTTCAAGCAGC
>CAZYAC010000370.1:2049-4750 GCA_964645475.1 uncultured Saprospiraceae bacterium
ATTCAAGCCATCGAAGCGGGTGCTGACGAGGCCTTAATGCTCGATACACAAGGTTTTGTTTCGACTTGCAATGCCACTAATTTTTTTATTATTAAAAATGGAGAACTCTGGACTTCCACCGGACAGTATTGTATGAACGGAATTACGCGCGGCAATATCCTACGAGTCGCCCGTCGTCATGAGATGCCCGTTTTTGAAAAGAATTTTTCGCTCTTCGACGTCTATGGTGCAGACGAAGCTTTTGTCACTGGAACCTTTGGTGGCGTCACGCCGGTTATCAAAGTGGATGGACGAGTCATCGGTACTGGAGCATACGGTCCGCATTCGCGACAACTGAGTGCCTGGTATCAAGCCTTAATTCAGGAAGAAGTGAAGAAAGGAAAGGCTGGTTTGTAAGTGGGGTTTTTAATATCTTTGCTGAGTGATGTGCGGATTTTTTGATGTGCGGATGTGCGGATTGATAAATTGATTAGTCGAGTCCAATTAAAAAAGCTTTACATGTAAAAAAATCTCTGCGCGTCTTTGCGCCTCTGCGAGAAAAACACTTTTTAGAGCAGATTAACTGATTAACCAATAAAACTAATCCACTAAAAAATGAAGCGGCTTTATAATCGAATCAATAAGGAGGTTTTAAAAGAGCAACTACAAAAGAGTACGGAACCGCGTACGACCTTGTCTTTTTATCAGTATGCTAAGATTTCAGATCCAAAGGCTTTTCGAGATCAGTTGTTTTTGTCGTGGCAAGAACTAGGTGTTTTTGGTCGAGCTTACGTGGCGACGGAAGGGATCAATGCACAAATATCTGTTTTAGCCGAAAAATTTACAGAATTTAAAGAACACTTGTACGGGATTGATTTTTTGGATGGCGTAAGGTTGAATATAGCGATTGAAGATGATGGAAAATCTTTTTATAAATTAAAAATAAAGATTAGAAATAAGATTGTTGCCGATGGTTTAAACGATGATACTTTTGATGTGACGGATGGTGGTACGCATGTAAACGCCGAGACTTTTAATGAACTTGCAGACGACCCAAATACCGTGATTGTAGATATGCGCAACCACTATGAAAGTGAAGTGGGTCATTTTGAAAAAGCCATCACCCCCGACGTCGAGACCTTCCGTGAATCATTGCCTATCATAGAAGATATGCTAGCGGAAGATCGAGATAAAAATATTGTGATGTACTGCACTGGAGGTATTCGCTGCGAAAAAGCCAGCGCGTATTATAAGCACCGAGGCTTTAAAAATGTCTTTCAACTAGATGGCGGAATTATCGAATACGCCCGTCAGGTAAACGAAAAAGGATTACCCAATAAATTTAAAGGAAAGAATTTTGTCTTTGACGAGCGCATGGGTGAACGCATTAGCGAGGAAATAATCGCACGTTGCCATCAATGCGGAGACGCTTGTGATACCCACCTCAACTGCGCCAACGAGGCCTGCCACATTCTTTTTATTCAATGTGAAAATTGCGCCGCGAAATACGACCATTGCTGTTCTCAAAAATGTCAGAATTTTAAGCAGCTTCCAGAAGAGGAGCAGGCATTGCTAAAAACAACGATGGAGTTTAATGGGACGAAGTTTGGGAAGGGTCGATATAAGGCGCATCGGGGGGATCATGAGTTGGAAGGGTGAGGATAACCAAAAGCAAAGCTTTTCATATCTACGCACAGACATGTAAGCTAACGTCAACGCTGATTACTACATAATATAATAGCTGACAAGTCTTTCTATTAACTACTAATCCAATCTAAATAATTTTCGTGATTAATGACTTGGAATTCTGTGTTAGGATACGTTTTTTCCCATATCTTTGGAGCCGATGGTCTTTTTTTAGAACTCCATTTAAATTCGTAGCCAAACAACTTTCCTGCTCTTTCTTCCACCCAATCAATTTCCTGTTGATCATAAGTTCTCCAGAAAAAATTATTAACAATCATTTTTGAATATTTCTGATATTTTATTCTTTCACTAATAATATAATTCTCCCAAAGCATACCTATATCGTTTCTTAATGATACAGGATTCATGTTAGCAATCAAAACATTTCTTATTCCATTATCATAAAAATACCATTTATTCCTTTTAGCAACTTCTTTTCTTAGATTCCTGCTAAATCCACTTACTTTATGAAGCACAAAAACTTTTGATAATAAATCCAAATATTTTTCCACTGTATTTTTACTCATTGATAATGCACTGGCTAATTCTGACAATGATACTTCTCCTCCAATTTGAAAAGCAACCAATCTAAGTAGGTTTAAAATTTTATCTGCATTCCTAATATTTTCAAAAGCGAGAATATCTCTTAATAAATAAGCATTGACCAACTCTTGTAAATATGCTGCTTTATCCTCTGGATTATTTATATGAATTAATTCAGTATTGGTATGTGCTTCCCAATGAATATGTCATCGTGTACGATTCCTAAAATAAAAATAATTACCGCCGATATAAAAAGACCATATGGGTATTTTATATACTTCATAATATTAGTTATTAATTTGCTAAGGCTAAGTTTGCACAAACTTGTGTCATCATAACAAGTTCTACCAGCTAGCCTATTTCAACAACCAACCAAACCAAAGCGCTCGTGGCAGACAGCCGTCCAGATATAGATACGACTCCTCTACCTTAACCAGGTTTACTAAATCCACTTCTATCGGTGAGGAGATTTAGTAAACCGTTATCGCACCAA
>CAZYAC010000371.1:0-4742 GCA_964645475.1 uncultured Saprospiraceae bacterium
AAGAATGTAAATTTATTATTAACTCATTTCTTAGCATGGAGCTTTACGCTAAAAAGTCAAGATGGAAATTATATCTTTTCCTTGCTGCCATGGTCATTCTGGCTATTTCTACGCTTTATACCAACCATATTGCTACCAAACTAGCTCAGGGAGAACGTGATAAAGCAGATCTATGGGCTAAAACGGTAGAAAAATTTCAGGACCCCAATGCGGATTTGAATGAAGATCTAACCCTTGAATATGAGGTAGTAAAGAATCCGGAGATGCCGATTATTATGGTAGATGAAACTGGAAGAATTTCGGAAAGTTTTAATTTTTCGGAAGGTACTGACTTAGAGGCAGAATTAAAGAAGATGAAGAATAGCGGTATACATCCCATTCAAGGAGAGGGATATGCTAGATTTACTTATTATAAACATTCCCCAACACTTACGTTGTTGACCTATTTTCCGATTATACAAATCTTGTTTTTTGCCGTCTTTGCTGGTATCGGGTATTTGCTATTCAGCTCGGCACGTCGTTCCGAACAGAATCAGGTTTGGGTAGGAATGGCCAAAGAAACAGCACATCAATTAGGTACGCCAATTTCAGGAATCATTGGATGGATTGATCATCTTCGAGTACTTAAACCAAAAGAAGAAGAGGTACAGGAAGTCTTAGACGAATTAGGCAATGACGTAGAGCGCTTAAATCTAATTGCAGACCGATTTTCCAAGATTGGTTCAGAACCTAAACTTACTTCGGTCAATATTTATCAAGAATTAGAGGCTTGCCGAAGTTATATGCAACGTCGGGCTAGCCGTAAAACAGTATTTGATTTTCCAGATGTCAATCAGGAATTGAACGCTAAAATCAATCCACCGCTATTTGCTTGGGTAGTAGAAAACCTATTAAGAAATGCCTTAGATGCGATGGACGGAAAAGGAAAAATATCCGCTCGCGTAATGGAAGAAGATAAGTTTGTATGCATAGAAATTAGCGATACAGGCAAAGGAATACCCTCCAATAAACATAAAACTGTTTTTGAGCCTGGTTTTACCACTAAAAAGAGAGGATGGGGACTTGGTCTTTCATTGGCCAAACGTATCATAGAATCCTATCACTCTGGCAGGATTTTTGTAAAAAAATCAGGTATTGACGAGGGAACTACTTTCGCCATTAAACTTCCCAAAGGGTAACCTCCCCGTGGGCTAAGCGCAGTAAGTAAATGTTAGGGATTTTTTTTACATTTTTTAAAAGACCTTTCCATAAGCTATGCACCATCCCAATGGTCATGGCCCTACTATTCTTTTGCAATCACCTTTCTGCCAATTTTCGAATAAATTTTAACGAAAACGATTTAACGATCACGGTAACCGACGGAGCTAATGGCGAAGAACTCGTAGGCGTTTCTGTGTTTACGGATGATCAAAAATTCGTTGGTTTTACGGATGTACAGGGACAGGTTGAATTGCCTGTTTTATCTCATCGGGAAATGGTCAATTTTTCTTATGTAGGATACGATGAATTAAGAATTCCTTATTTCGAATTACGTAAAGATAGAGGAAAAGTAAAAATGTATGCAGCCACTAATTTGGTGGATAGTATCGTCGTCGTAGGACGCCGAGATGATCCAGTCGAAGAAATACCCTACGTCGTAGAGCGTGTTACCCAGGAACAAATTGCTTTCACAAATTCACAAACACCTGCAGACGCCTTAGCAGCTAATGCGGATGTTTTTGTACAAAAATCTCAACTTGGTGGAGGTAGCCCCATTATTCGTGGTTTTGAAGCTAATAAATTATTGTTGGTTATTGACGGAGTTAGAATGAATAATGCGATTTATCGATCGGGCCATCTACAAAACTCTATTACCTTGGATAACGCCATCATCGATCAGGCTGAAGTGATTTACGGACCTGGTTCTTTGATGTACGGTAGTGATGCCTTGGGCGGAGTTGTCCATTTTAGAACCCGAGATCCAAAAATTCTCTATGATCTTTCAGATGGTGAAAATAAAATGGGAGTAGGTGCTTATACTAGATTTTCTAGCGCCAATAAGGAAAAGGCCCTGCACTTAGATCTTGATTATCGCAGTCGAGAATGGGGAACCATGACCAGTCTGACCTTTGCCAACTACGGCGATTTAAGGGTAGGAGCAAAACGACCCGACGAATTTCCTAGGTTAGGTATCCGTCCATATTCTCAATTAAGAATTGAAGGACAAGATCAGATTGCTGGACCATGGCAAAGCCAAGATATTCTTAGATCTACAGGGTATAGTCAACTTGATTTATTACAAAAAATAAAGTACCAACCCAGCGATAGTTTATACTTTATTTTAAATGTTCAATATTCTACCTCTACCAATGTTCCACGGTTTGATAACCTTCAGGATACCATAGGATCTGCTCAGGAGCTTAAATGGTCAGAATGGTATTATGGACCACAAAAACGGTTTTTATCTTCTTTGAAAATAAGAATGTTAAAACCCAACTTCCTTTATGACAAAGGAACCATCATTGGCGCTTTTCAAAAAATCGACGAAGACCGACTAAAAAGAAAATTTGCAGGATCACAACGAACCTTTAATAATGAGGAAGTCTTCGTATACAGTTTGACGGCTGATTTTGATAAAAATTTAAATAAAAAAGGAACTCACACCTTATCTTATGGATTAGACGGTTCCTACAATCAAGTTTTTTCGGATGCTGGAAAAATTCATATAACTACAGGATTAGTCTCTAGAGGAGGGGTCTTCACACGGTATCCGAGTGATTATAGTACTACTACTGCCTACGGCGGATATATTAATTATAAAATTCGCTCTCGTGATTCTGTCTTTGTTTTCAATGCAGGAATGCGATACTCTATGGTTAATCTTTTTGCTAAGTACGATTCAGCTGATCTTGATTTGATTGAATGGCCGGAGGCGTATGTTACTAGTGGAATCACCGCAAAGAATGATGATCTGACCTGGGGTGCTGGATTTACGATCAATACCAAAAATAAATGGCAGATAAGAGCGCTGGCTTCTACCGCATTTCGATCACCAAATATTGATGATTTTGCCAAACTCAGGGTAAAAGACCAATTTGCTGTTCTACCTAATACGGATTTAAAACCTGAACGATCTATCAGTGGAGAGTTAACCTTGGCTAAAGAATTTGGACGAGCGACTAAAGAAGGTGGCACTTCCTTTCGCTTGAGTGGAACGGGATTTTATACCTACCTCAAAGATGCGATTGTTCGACGATTGGGTACCCAACCCAACGGTGATAGCACCATCATTGTAGAAAATGAGCCTAATCCATTATTTAACGTTCAGCAAAATTTCAATCAGAATTATGCAATTGTCTATGGTATATCTGGTAATATTGAAGTTAAAATCAAAGACGCTTGGCGTTTAAAAGCAGGATTGAATTACACAAAGGGGCTCAGTCAGTTGATGGTAGATTCTCCTGGTGGAATGACTCCACAACTAGACACATTGGTGCCACTGGATCATATTCCGCCTCGTTATGGACAAGTAGGGTTGTTATTCAAAAAAGGACGTTTCAAAATTGAAGGAATTGCCCGTTTTGCAGCGGCCAAGCCTGCTAGCCAATACGCAGTAACCTCAGCCAATTATGACGCCAATAAAAACCTAATTTTGGATCGTAGAGGTAGCTCTGATAATATAGAATTCACCCCTTTTCGTTTGGACGAAGATGGCGATATTCAGCATCTAGGATCCCTTGCGTGGACCACTTATAATCTCTATTCTTCTTTCAAACTTAGTCGACAAATCTCCATTAACTTGGCTGCGGAAAACCTGATGGATTTACACTATTTACCCTTCTCTTCAGGGATTAGTGCGCCAGGTAGAAATTTCATTCTTACCATTCGAGGGAAATTCTAACCCAAATCTAACCCTAAAAACAAGGATCATATACATATTTGTGCATTTTTTTGTTTAATTGACTATCTTGTGTGCAGCAGGTTAGCTGTGTAACTTTAAACAAGCTCTTAGATACATTTTTAGCGTCAAAACCATAGAGGCTTATTCTACGTTTATAGATAAAATCTGCGGCCGTTAAACAACATACTGGAAATGAAACTTATTAAACTATATTTTATAGTACTGTCTTTGCTTTTTTACCTGTCTGTATCAGGGCAGGAAGTGGTTTGGGCGGACCAAGTAATCGAATTTTCCAGCGAATTAAATAACTCCTCCGTTCAAGTCTTAGGTGCACCAGACGCCATAGATCAACAGGATCAAGATCTTTCTTGGACTCCCAAAAAAGAAGGCCTAGCAAGAGGGGAGTTTATTCACGTTAGTTTTGCCTTTCCTATTCGTACCCGACAAATCATAGTTTCGGAAGCTAGTAATCCCGGCGCTATTTTTAGATTGACTGCTTTCTTTACAGATGGTACGGAAGCTTTGATTTATGAAAATAAATATCCACGGAACTTACTAGTACCTAATCGGGCCTTTACTTACCAATTTCCACTCACTCGAAAAAAAGTAGCTTCCCTAAAACTAGAACTAGATACGCGTTCCGTAAAAGGCTACAATCGAATTGATGCCATTGGTATTTCTAAAGAGACAGAACTGTACACCTCGGTTCCTCGTGAGCTAAAGGAAATAGAAGGCAATTTGGGTACGGAAGTAAATAGTGCTTCCGCAGAAATATCTCCACAGCTTTCCGCAGATGGTCAAACACTTTATTTCGTACGGCACAACCATATGGACAATATGGGAGAAGGAGATATTTGGGTCA
>CAZYAC010000372.1:0-4701 GCA_964645475.1 uncultured Saprospiraceae bacterium
AAGTCGTCAAACACTTTTCCTTTTCCATTTATTCTTAATTCGCGCAATTTGTCCAGACTACTCCAATCTGAGGGAATTTCCATATCAGGATGAACCTCAATTGACATATTTTCGACTCCTTTAAATTTAAGTATGAATTCCGGAAAAGGAGCTGCAAAATGACCTGACATAAGCACTACTCTTCTAAACGGTCGAGCAAAAACATAATCAGGCAATTGGGTGGTTCCCGGACTGTGAATGATCAAATCATGGAAAGGGCGGGAAGGAAAATTTTCAAAAACTTTTTCTAAATAAACCGATAATTCATCAGGCATTAATACCGGGATGGTTACGTATCCGTGGCGATTGGCGTACGCCTCCAGGAAGGTTTGGAATATTCTTCTACGATCTGGATGAGTACCGTCGTCTACTTTTAAAATTTCAAAAAAGGAAGACCCCGAACGTCGAAAATCGGTGTATAAAATATCGACTACTAAAGGTCGTTCAAAACCAGATTTGAAATAATGCTCGTAAACTTTATAGTTATTTCGACGAATCGATTCTTTTATTTTTTGTAGCTGATTGTCGGGCGTTTTTGGCGTCAAAAATTCGACCACTTCTCCAGCAAGTATTTCGCTTTTTGTGGTTAAAGCAATCGTCATTAATGGCCCCACAAAACGTTGGTTGAAAGGGTGATTTTTTAGCATTTCCAGTACCAAAGCATCATTTGGTCCCGGACCACTATAAATTAGTTCTAGTATTTTTTGTATGGCGTTCTCTTGATCTAAGGGATTCATAATTTAAGTGAGTAGGTGAGGAAAATGTTCCACGAAGTCTTCGCGATTTTCTAGTTTTCCATAAAGATGTAAGGTTTTTAATTTTTTCAAATTACTAAAATCGGAAGGAAGTGTAAATGGTTTATTGCTATAGACCCAAAAAGTATGCAATCGAACCAACTCACCAATTCCAGCAGGAAAGTGATCCACACTCCCATTCATCTTTAGTGTATTGATTTTTTTCAAAGAATAAATCGAATCCAACGCAAAGTTTTCACTAGTCGTTAATTCTAAAATTTTCAATGAATTAACATGAGTCAATAAGGCTTCAGGTAGCTTTGTGCAATTAGTAAAATCAGTTACTATTCTTTTCAGTTTCCCTGCAAATCCAGGTTGTTGAAAAATAATATTATACTCTTCTTCCAACAATGGCAAACGATTTTTAAAGTAACCATAATTATTTAAAAATTCGGGTAAGATACCTTGGAACATTTCTGCTCTTCCCGGGTGCGTACCATCATCGTGTCTAAAAAAATTAGGGTCTGATTTTTTGGTACGTTGAAAGAGCGCGTAGTACATCTTCGTCAGCGATTCCGGTGGTAAGACCCGACTTAATTTTTCGATTGAAAAGGGAGCGGAGCCGGTGGTAATGGCTTTTTGCTTGGCTTCCGAAACTCGTCCTTTTAAAAACGTCCGAATTCTGTTTTTAAGGTTTTTATCTTTACAAATTTTAGCGACCAGTAAAAAATCTTCTTCTACTTTTTCCGGCAGCCCATTCGCTTTGACCAATTCTAATGCGACTGCCTCATTTTGCGGATCAGCAGACCAGAGGAGTTGCTGAAGGTTGTGAATAAAATCTGCTGGAACATCTTCTTTTTGTAAAAATCCTGGGTTTTCTGCTTTAATAATCTCCTCCATTTCTAATTGAGAAACAAACTGTAAAGATCGATTAAAGATACCTTCAGAAGTTGTGGGTTTTCTTCCTACAACTACGATTTCTGTTTTATCCGAAAATTTATTTTCTACTTTTAGTCCTAGCTCTTTTAGTTTGTTTTTAAATAAGGTTTTGTTTCCTGCCAAAGTCCCGTTAATCCAAATTCTTTTATCTTTTGTCAAATCTTCAATGGCAATCTTTTTATTTCCTTGATTAAAAAAATGAATGCGGGAAAGTATAATAAGGTGTAAGTTTTTGACAGACCAATGCAGTGCTTTAAAGGTGTTTTCTTTCAGTTCGTCTGTCAAGGGCAATACCGTATATCCATTTCCAATCCAATAAATAATCGCCCGTTTGACCTCATCCCCAGTCTGTTTATTTAAAGTCGGATAAAGATCGTGTAGAGTGAGAATTTTTTCATCTTTTTTTGTGAACGTTGCCCCCAGGGTAAACCTAGTAAATGTCTTTATATTCCCAATGGTAGGCGGAAGATGAGAAAGATTTTCTGCATATAATTCCAATCGACTAAGTGTTTTCAAACCATCTATATTGTCTGGCAACTTTTCTATCCCGACATTAAAACCACTTAATTTTTCTAAAACAGGTAAGGCAGGTAAAGTTACTGGCAGATTCGTAAGCTTAGGTAAATCCCGCATTCCTATATGCTCCAATTTCAGATTTCGTCGACCGAGCGGTGGCAATTCTTTTAGTTTGGGAAGTTCGAGTAAGGATATTTTTTTCACGCTGGTATTCTGCGCCAAGGACGCATCTATTTCCTTTAATGCGCTGCAATTTTCCAGCGTAAATGATTCTAGGTTTTCCAATGGATAAAAATCTAATTCAACTTTTTCCATCTCTGAAAATCCTTTTATTCGAAAATGTTTTAAGGCCTTTAAATGCTGAATAGACGGTGGTATCTTTTTTAGTTTTTTAGAATGAGAAAAATATAAAACAGTCAGCGCTGGCATATTTTCAAAAATGTCGGGTATTTCGTCTAGCTCAAGATTTTCTATATCAAAAACTTCCAAAGCGGATAGACTTTTCAAGCTCCCAGGCAATCTAGCAATTGGCGTAGAAGTCAAGCTCAATTGATTTAGTTTTTTACACTGCGAAATATTATCTGGCAGCTCAAATACAGCTTGTTCTGTCCCTACGTGCATGATTCTCAATTTTTGCAATTTATGCATCTTAGAAAAATCTATCTCCATCCGATCAACAGCAGGCAACCTCATTAGATCTAGGTTTTCTAGATGTTCAGCCCCAGCGAAACTAGGAATCAGTTTTAACTTATCTAGCTGTTGTAGCTTGATGGTTTTTAATCGTTGTAGTCGTGAAATATCTTCGGGTAATGTTTCGAGATTTAATCCATTTAAAAATAATTCTTCCAGCTGATAACAAAGAGAAAGTTGCTTAAGTGAGCTTACCTCTTTCAGGTTTAAAGACAAGCTTTTTAATTTGGGCAAAATTGGAAAGCGTTCACCCAAATTGATCGAAGTGCCTACAATGGACAGAACAACAAGTTCTTCCAGATGAGGAAGGATTTCCGCAATAGATGCAATGTTTGGGCACCGGGTGATTTTTAGGCTTCGCAAAGGATGTTTGAGTAGCACTTCTGGTAGTTCCGTCAACTTTGAAGATCCAATAATTTCAAGTCTTGTCAATTTTGTGTTTTCCAAAAAATGAATTAACTGTGCTTCCTGATCAAAGGTTTTTTTATAAGCCGACTTACTAAAATTAAAGGTAGCAGAACGAAGCTTCGGTAGTATGTTTATATAATGAGATAGCTCCATTGGATGTTCCACATTCAGATGCTCAACCATTCCATCCAGGTTTCTGAACATGTATCCCGTAGTAGTGGTACGATCGTACGGTATTCGCTCTATCATAGGTTGAAGTTTACATTTTATTCAATAACAACATCGCTACTTCAGGATCGGTCATGACCCCTTTCAAGGCTGTATTTTCGGAGCTAACCAAATCCTGTAATAAGGTCAATCGTAGATCATTGGGAATAATATCCATTTTAATAAAAGACTGAATATTTTTGATCTCGTCCTTATTTGGTTTGATATTATTCAACGTCAGATAGTTCACCATTCGCGTACAGAGCGTAGCGATAATATCTACCCGCAACACTTCTTTTTGTACGATAGCACGAAGTGGTTTATAAACACTGTTTTCGAAGTTTTTCGTTTTTAGAATTTCTTCGGAGGTCACTAGTTCTGAGAGATTCTGTTGTACAAAAGAAATAAAAGAAGCAACCGTTTCTTCATCCAAGCAAGATGAACCCATCATTTGAATCAGCGGTAATTCGGAATTAAATTCTTTGATACTTTCGATGCTTTGAAAAAACTGCACTAGCGACCGAGGCGTAGTTCGTTGCCCTTGCGCAATTTCTGGATAGGTCAATACAAAGTTGATACACCGTGAATCTACCCCATTTTTTTCCGCCCATATTGCCCATGCTTTGGGATCAAAATTCATGGTGATGTGCATCATCCGAGTGAGCATAGCATTGTCCATTGGCGTAACGGAATAATCTCCACCGTCGGGATTAGCAGTAAGAACAATTTGCCAAAGGGGAGGTAATTTCCAGCTGACTAATTCATAGTTTTGCAGTAGTTGCATAATTCCTCGCAGGATACGATCATCGGCCCGGTTGACATCATCAATTAAAAGGATTCCTGGTCCTTCAGTGGTCGGAACCCAATCAGGACTACTGAATACGGTTTTCCCATTTTCGATGGCAGGCATTCCTACTAAATCTCCCATCTCTTCAAATTGTGCTGGAGCGATATAGGCCCATTGGTATCCTTTTGCTTCTGCGATTTGTTGTACCATTTCCGTTTTGCCTATTCCATGGGTGCCCCAAATACAAATAGGTGATTTTTTATGCCCCCGTTTTTCAGAATTGATGTTGGTGGTAATAATATGTTCTGTAAATTTTTGTACTTCGGTGGCATTGGAAGTGGTGCCGTAGAAGACGTAGTTGTGTTTTTGATTTGACATTTT
>CAZYAC010000373.1:0-4701 GCA_964645475.1 uncultured Saprospiraceae bacterium
AGTTAACACTTCCAGCATCAGCCTGTAAGATAGGAATATCATCAACGAGCACCAAAACCCGATTACCGGCACCAAAGGACCAGCCCGAGCCACCTCGGATATTAGGTTGCCCGTCAATGATGTTGACACCCGGTACTTTATCGAGTACTTGATCGACGGAGGAGGCGTTGGTATTATCAATGAGTGCGGGTTTGAGGACTTCCAGGGAGACGGTTACTTCCCCTAATGGTTTTTCGTAGCGGCCACTGGTGACCGTCGCTGTTTGTAGAATATTGGTCGTCTCAGCTAGTTGTAGATTGAGTTGAATGGGTTGATTGATTTCGACTTTAATATCCATGGTTCCTGTTTCATACCCGACATAAGAATAGGTAAGGGTAAAATTTCCTGGATTTAAGGTAAGGGTAAAATTTCCATCTAAGTCTGTGGTTGTACCCATATCACCCGCACGTACGGTGGCGGATATTAAGGGTTCTCCAGATTTTTGATCTAGAATTTGCCCGGCTACCTTGACAGTTTGGGCGAAGATAGAAGAAGAAAAACAGATAAAAATAAAAAGCAGGATCGTGTTAGCGAAGGTAATTTTTTTCATAATACTCAATTGTTCGGTTTCACCAATAGACTGCAGTTCTTTAAAGTTGCTTTAAGATAAGAAATTACCTAGTGTATACATAAGAAATTACACTGGATTTCCCTCTACTAGCCACGTGTAGTTTGCGGGTCAGTTGATAGATAAGGTAAACGTCAAAGTAGTGTGGGAAAAGAAATAACGGGACAAAATTAGTAAAATCAATGGGATAAATTCCCTATCAAGGGTATTAAAAAAATCTTAAATTAGCATTATACGTCATTTTTAAAGGCGAAAAAGAGATAACTTGCGGTCAAATACTATCTTAGTATTCAAAAATTCAAAAAACATTTCATCAAAATAATAGATAATGAAAAAAGCTATACTTTTCTTTTTTGCTTCTTTTGTGATTACATTTCTAAGTGCTCAATCTTGTGTGCCTGATTCCTTATTTCGAGATTCGGCTGTAGGTGTTTATCCTGCGCCATTTACCGTTGATCGCCCTGATGGAGGAATTCAGTTACCAGCGTGTATCAATGAAGCGTACGAATTTGTCATCACGGTAAAGGTGCCACCTAATGTAACTGTTGGTGGTTTTCAGTTGAATATTGATTCAGTTAATGTAGCTACTACTGGAGCGGTTATAAACTTACCTGAAGGAATGAGCTACGCATGTAATCCACCAACTTGTGTGCTACTCCCAGAAGATACCCTCTCTTGTATCGTTCTTTTTGGAACGCCAAATAATCCTGCGGATATCGGTGTGAAAGATATCATGGTCAATGCGACGGTCCACACGAATGTTATTTCTCAACCTATTCTTTTACCTGATAATACTGGACAGTTCCCGGGGGCAGATGGTAATTATTTCTTAGATGTTAGAGCGGAAGGAGAATGTACCGTCACCAGTACCAGAGATTATTTACAAGAGCAAATTTCACTCGTCAATACACCCAATCCATTTGGATATGAAACGATAATTGAAGTGACTTCGCTTTCTCGTGAGGAACTAACCTTCGAAGTTTTTGACCTAGTTGGTAAACGCGTACACGCAGAAAAAGTCACCATCTTAGCTGGTACGAACCGTATTCCGTTCGACGGAAGTCAACTAGAAAATGGAATCTATAATTATAGTTTTTCCAATGGTGAATCCCGTGTTTCTAATAAAATGGTGGTGTTGAAATAAAAGCCTCCGTTTTCAAAATAAATTACGCGCTTCTGGAATTAATATAATTTTGGAAGTGCGTAATTTTCCTTTCTATCTTTTTCCACACTACATCCAATTATATTCCCTTAAATTGATCTGACTTGCGACTATTGCGAGCTAGGGTTTACTTATTTTTATTAATCTAATCAGTGAATTATGAAAAAAATTGGACTATTCTTATCCTTCTTTTGCTTTTTATTTGCGAATCTTTCTGGACAAAACTGTAGTGAGTGTATGGTTGATTTACCGACGCTTCCAGAAGATACGCTATTCCTAAGTGCGATGCCCGATGGCTCTGTAGGGACTAATTATGAAGCAGCACTAAACTTTAGAATGCCTAAAACAACTACGCCTGTAAATGCCATCGATCCCGGAACGCCAGCAGGGTTGAATATTGAAGAAATAACCCTTATTTCTATTAATAACTTACCGACAGGATTAACTTGGGAAACAGCAGAAATCGAATATTTTCCGGAGGAAAATACCGATGGATGTATTCAATTTTGTGGGACTCCTTTAATTGCGGATACTTTTGTGGTAGAGATTACGATTGCGGCTAAAGTGGCGATAATTACCCAAACAACTTCTTTTCGATTTGTGATGGTCATCAATCCGGCGAGTAGTAATACGGCTGGTTTTAGTTTGTCTAATAATATCAGCTGTGGTCCTACGGAAGTAGAAATTACCAATAATATACCTTCGAATGGTCAAGGTGGGATCAGCTATTTATGGGATTTTGGAAATGGAAATTCTACCCTTAACGAACAACCTAATACACAAACTTATACCGAGCCGGGCGTTTACCCAATTACCTATCAAGCTATCATTGACACCGTAGGATATTTGCTGACAAGTATTGAAGTACTGGAATCTGGCTGCCGAGATCTTCCTAGTTTTCCGTCTTTTAGTACGGCTCCAGATATGAATATTAAAGTACTGGATGCAGATGATAATATTTTGTTTTTAACGCCTAATTATGATAATACTTTTGCACCCATTCAAGCAAGTACAAACCTACTTTTGGAGGAAGGAAATTATCGAGTAGAAGTGATAGACGATGATGGTGGACTGAATTTTAATGATGATGAATGTGGTGTGGTTACTTTCAATCGCTTTACAACGGGTGACCTTGTGATTGGTGATCTGACCGTACGTCTGACGATTGTACATCCCGTTGATACGGTAAATTCGGTCGACTCGGTGATTGTATATGCCATACCTTCCGCACCAGAAATTATTTCTTTGACTAGTTCAGAAATATGTGGTGGTCAGTCCGTTATTTTGGAAACAAATTACCAAGAACGAGTGCAATGGTTTCAGGACAGTGTCTTGATTCCCGGTGCAACCGAATTTCAATTGGAAGTAAATGAAGCGGGTGAATACTATGTACAATACCTGAGTGAAGTGGGTTGTCCTGCTAGTTCCGAGATACTGACCGTAACCTTGTTGACACCTCCTGCCACTCCTGCTTACGTCAACGAAGAAAATGTACTAACGCTTTTTAATCAAAATAATTTACCAGAAGAATACACGATTACTTGGTTACTCAATGGAGAAATTTTGGAAGGCGAATTTGGAGTTTCCTTATGTATTTTCGAATCAGGAGATTATACTTTATCAATATTGGACGAAATGAACGGTTGTTCGAATAGTTTTACCCTGAATGTACCTTTCGATCCATCGGCACCTTGTATTACGACGGATGTATCTGAAATCGAATTGGCAAAATTGAAAATTTTCCCGAATCCTTTTGGGAATACCTTGACGATTCAGTATCCTGATCTAATGGAAGAAACGACCCTTCGTATTTTTAATGGAATGGGACAGATGGTGCTAAATCAAACCTGGTTACCTGGAACTGATCAAATCAATCTATCAACCGATACTTGGCCAAGTGGTGTATATTTCGTAGAAATGTCGACCCCCACAGAAAGAAGCGTAGAAAAACTGATCAGGTTTTAACAAAATGTCCTCAGAGACGTTTAATTATCTAGATACAAAATTCTAAATAATAAATGGAGCTAAAAGAGGAAGTAGATGTGACCCTACGAACTAGGGTGCAAAAATTATTAGTAGGACTGTCCGAAGGTCTATACGAGCGTGAACAGCCGATGAATCTGGCTTTTTTGACGGCGGTTGCTGGCGAGAGTATTTTTCTTTTGGGACCTCCTGGGGTTGGGAAAAGTTTGATTGCTCGGAGATTGAAATTTGCTTTTCGAGATGGTATTTCATTTGAATACTTGATGAGTAAGTTCAGTACGCCGGACGAAATATTTGGACCTATTTCTATCAAAAAACTGAAGGAAGAGGATCAGTATGAACGATTGACAGAGCGATATCTACCGGGAGCAAATATTGTTTTTTTGGATGAAATTTGGAAAGCAGGCCCTGCGATTCAAAACGCATTGCTAACCATTCTTAACGAAAAAATATATCGAAACGGAGCAGAAGATATCAAAGTTAATATCCGTGGAATTATTACGGCTTCCAACGAATTACCGCCTCGGAATCAAAGTCTAGAACCAATCTGGGATCGTTTTTTACTTCGTTTAGAAATCGGTAATATCAAAAAGCGGAACCAATTCGTTCAGATGATCGTAGATACCCGCGATGTTTACAAAGATGAAATTTCTGAAGAATTAAAACTGACCAACAAAGAATTGAACCAATGGTCTACGATTATTGATCAGGTAGAAGTACCCGCAGAAGTATTGAATACGGTACAATTGATTACCGCAAAGATTGATGAATATAACAGCCATCCCAATCATGCAGACAACCCTATAAAAATCTATGATCGTCGCTGGAAAAAAATAATTCGTATGCTACGAACTTCGGCATTCCTAAACGGCCGGAATCAAGTAGATTTGATGGATTGCTTTTTAATGGAACATTGCTTGTGGAACTTCCCTGCTCACCGAGAAGTGAT
>CAZYAC010000374.1:0-4696 GCA_964645475.1 uncultured Saprospiraceae bacterium
GAATTGGTAATACTATAGAAATTGAGCGCTAGTAGAAACAAGGCCAGTAATCCATAAATCCAGTAGGAATTGAATCGACCTGTGTTATTTGGCTTATTATTATCCTGATTTTCCATTAAGAGAAGTTCAAATGATCAAAAATGATGGTGAATATTTTATCACCTATAGTAGAAACAACGATAAAAGGCATTTAGTTGCCGTTTTAAGGTCTGTTTAACTGTCAAAGAAACACGAAAAATATATCCGTGATTGAAAAGCCTTCTTAAAGGGCTAAATTACAAATTCTGATACTCGGTAAAGATTGCATCGCTCCAGAGGTCTTCTAGCTCGTAAAAAGCTCTGGATTCTGGATGAAAAACGTGTACTACAATGTTGAAGAAATCAAGTAAAATCCAAGTAGCGTTTCGTTGACCTTCAAAATGTTCAGGTAAGATCCCGTATTCATCTTTTAAACGCTGATAAATATTATCAGCGATGGATTTTACTTGTGTAACGGAATCTCCTTCGCAGACAATAAAAAAGTCCGTTGGAGCTTCGTCTAAATGTCTAAGGTCAAGTTTAACAATATTTTTTCCTTTGATGTCCTGAATGCACTCAATTACAAAGTTATTAAATGCTTCGGTTGATAATTCTGGACGTTGTTTTGCTTTATTGTGTATTCCCAAATTAAGATTTTATTATTTTTGCAGATATGATTCTGCGTTGAATTATATAATTTTTATATGTGTAAAAATACTAAAACATATTATCTTGAACACTATCGCTAACACGCTTTTCATCGGAAAAGTTCTTTTGTATTACCGTTCGTTGGAATCTACCAATCTAACGGCTATAGAATATCTATCAAAAAATACTCCAAGCGACGGAACAACCATTTATACCTACCAACAAGACGGTGGTAGGGGACAAATTGGCAGTAAATGGGAGAGTGAGCCTGACAAAAACGTTTCGTTGAGTTCTATTCTCTTTCCCGACTTTCTACCTAGTCGGCGGCAGTTTCTGTTATCTCAAACGGTTTCGTTGGCGATTTATGATTTTTTGAGTACCTATATTACCAGCAATTTACGCATAAAATGGCCAAATGACCTCTATGTAGGTAATAAAAAGATTGCGGGAATTCTCATTCAAAATGTTTTATCTGGTGCTTGGTTGCAATCTTCTGTGGTGGGTATTGGTATAAATATTAATCAAACTGTTTTTTTAAGTGATGCTCCCAACCCAATTTCGTTGAGTCAACTGACTGGAAACACCTATCATTTGGATACGATGATAGAAGAACTTTGTCAAGCATTTGACTTACGTTATCGACAGTTGCGAGCGGAAAAATATGAAGAGATTGAACGAAGTTATTTAGAGCGGTTATATCGGTACGGAGAACAGGCTGTTTTTCAGCGTGAAAATTTAGGCATCTTTGCAGGACGAATTATTGGAATTGCTCCCGATGGAAAACTCCAAATTATGACCCACAAGGGAGTGGAATCGTTTGCGTTAAAAGAGGTAAGTTTTGTACAGTAGATGGATTGGTGGATCAGTTAATCGGTTAATTAGTGAATGGTAGAGGTAAAGTGTTTCAGCAGGAGTAGTTTATTTGCTAGGATGATCAGTCAGATAGATGGATTTTAGAATTGAAATAGGAGAAGCAAAAGATTGGCTTGGTTGAATAGTCTTGGGAATCAAAAGAACCAATTAACTGATACAACTGATTAACAACTCAACAAATTAATGTCATTATTAAAAAAATTGGCGGGAGATACGGCTATTTACGGTGTAAGTAGTATTCTAAGCCGTGTTCTCAATTTTTTAGTAATGACGTATTACCTGACAGGCGCTTTCCCTCCTGAAGAGTATGGCGTTTACTCTGAGATGTACGCCTATGTTTCTATTTTGATTATATTTTTTACCTATCGGATGGAAACAGCTTTTTTTCGTTTCGGTAGTCGAGATGGCAATTTAGATCGAGCTTTTTCTACGGGTAGTGTGGCTTTGTTTATTACTACGATCATCCTAACCGTTTTGTTCGTGCTGGCAGCACCGGTTATAGGTCCTTTGTTAGATAGTAGTAATTATCAAAAATATCTTATTTGGTTCGCCTTTATTGTGGCTTTTGATGCCTTGGCAGCACTTCCCTTTGCTCGACTTAGATTGACGGATCGTCCCGTCAAATTTGCGGTGCTAAAAACCCTGAGCATCTTGGTTAACATCATTAGTCTTTTCTTTTTTTTAGAAGGATTACCTCGATTAATTGCTGGAGGTTGGGACGGAGGAGTTTCGATTTACGATCCGAATGATCGAATAAAATATGTCTTCATTGCTAATTTTTTTGGTAGTGCAATTACCTTATTATTTTTACTGCCGGACTATTTTAAAATCAAGTTTGATTTTGATAAGGCATTGCTAAAGAAGATGTTGATTTATGCGGCACCGTTAATTGTGGTAAGCTTAGCTGCCGCTGTTAATCAACAACTGAATATCCCTTTAGTGAAATTTTTGGCGACCGATGACGAAGCCTTAGCAAAGGTAATTGTGGGGGAATATAGTGCTTGCTTTAAAATTGCGATGCTAATGAGTCTAGCGATTCAAGCTTTTAATTATGCAGCGGAACCTTTCTTTTTTAATCAATCTGGACAAAAGAATTCTAAAAAAACTTATGCAGACGTAGGACAAGCATTTGCGTTGGCAGGGAGTTTTATTTTTTTAGGAATATTACTTTATTTAGATATTTTTAAACACTTGATTCGCGACCCAAATTACTGGGTGGCACTAAAAGTAGTTCCCATTTTATTACTGGCCAATTTCTTTTTAGGGCTTTATTATAATTTTTCTATTTGGTATAAATTAAGAGATCGGACCATTATGGGAGCTTACATTTCTGTTTCCGGATCTGTTATTACCTTAGGCTTAAATTTTCTGCTGATTCCTAAGCTGGGTTACATGGGAGCCGCTTATACCGCTATGACTTGTTATGCATTTATGGCTGCAGCAAGTTATCTTACCGGGCAGCGTTATTATCCTGTTCCTTATCCTATTCGGAAGATGCTGACTTACATTGCCCTAGCAGTTCTTATATATTTAATTAGTGAATTTTTTAAGCATAATTTTGATCTATCCGGTCCTGTGTTTTTATTGATTAATACAGGATTGTTATTGGTTTATGCTTTTATTATTGCTTTTATTGAGCGGGATGTAATCAAAAACATTAGAAGTAAAAATGTATAGGTTTAAGGTTATTGTGTTGAATGACTAATGATCGGATGACAGTATATTTCCCGTCAATAATTCAGAAAGTTCGTTTAGAATCATGGCCGTAGCTCCCCAAAGCGTATGTCCTTGAATATCAAAATAGGGTACCTCTTTTAAGACCATTCCATTCGGTAATTTCAGATCTTTTTTTCTTCGCATTGATTTTTCTAAAAATAACTTTAGCGGTGTTTCTAAAATGGCGTGCACTTCAGAAGGCTGAGGAATAAAATCAGGACGTTCCTTTACCATGGCTAAAAATGGATAAACCAAAAAATTACTTACCGAGATATGCAGATCAGAAAGTTGACCTAAAACGGTTACAGTATTTGTGGGCACACCAAGTTCTTCGTTCAATTCTCGTAGCGCTGCTGCTTGAGGAGAAGGATCGGAGGCTTCCAATTTTCCACCCGGCAAACTAATTTGGCCGGCGTGTCGATCTTTGGGATGAAACATACGTTGGATCAAAACCAGCTGCGTTTCTTTTGCGTGGTTTGGATATAATAAAATAACGACCGCCGCTTTTCGAGCGTTAGAAAAATCTGGAGTAGGGTAGTCTCGCCCTACGTGCGCCATACGATATTGAGCGGCGCGTCCGGGAAGAGGCTCGGAAAATTTTTCTTGAATGATATCAATTAATTCAGAGGTAAATTGCATGATATTAAAACACTAAACTTGGGGGATAGTTTTAAGTAAATTGATAATATTGAGGACTTACTTGGAGCCATAAAAAAGCGAGACCGTCCGCTGGACGATCTCGCTTTTTATTTTATAAAAAGGATGAATTTTACTTTTGTACGATAAAACGAGTTGCCTTTGGAGCTGCTCCGTCAGCAGAAGTAACGATCAAGTAAGTACCAATCGTTAGTTCACCTACGTTCATATCAATTTGATTTAGACCACGGTGCAATTCATTATTCTGCTTAAGAATTACTCGGCCTGTGATATCCGTAATTTGGATATTAAGCGTTTTGGCTCCTTCGTTTTCTAAGGTAATATGTAAATCTCCACCTATAGAAGCTAGCAATGGATTAGGATAAAAACCAATTGCTGGAGTATCAATAATAATTCCTGTGTTACAATCCGCCTTAACAACTCTTGTCGTGGAAGCAGTTGGGAAAGTACTATCGTGATTTTCTATTATCCGGTAGCGTACTTGCGCTTCTGTTTGACGTGTTGTAAAATCGTATGTATTTGGCGTTCCTCGACGAATGGTGCTCAAGGTGGTGAAATTTACTCCGTCCATACTTCTTTGTACTTCGTAAGACCTGGTATCCGGATTACCGTCGGTTGTCCAGGTTAGTATTGCGTTACATTGGTCAGCATGCGCCTGAAAGTCGATAATTTCTGCTTGTGCAGTACCAACTACGAATAATCCTAAAACTAATGTTGAAAGACCATTCTTAATTTTCCCTAAAGTGTTTTTTGTAGAAAATAATCTCATATAAATTGAATTTAA
>CAZYAC010000375.1:0-4612 GCA_964645475.1 uncultured Saprospiraceae bacterium
TGAAAAGCCAAATTTCCGATGCTCGTTTACACGTCTACGTGTAGATACGAAAACTCGCAATATCTTTTCTTCAAACGCGTATGAATTCGCGATAGAAGGAAAGCAAGTAGCCAGCCAGAAGCAAATTGCAAATAGCAGGTATTCTACCAATGGTAGATAGCTTTGTCAAGCACTCAATTTTTCTTTTCAATGCTTCCAACCCATCGTAAAAAATCGGGCATGGCTATTGCCCACGTGGCTGGTTCGTGTCGACCACCTTCTATCTCCAGATATTTAACCTCCTCATCGGTATATCCCAAATTTTTTAAAATGCTAATCAAAAATAGGGTGTCATCAATGGCGTCGATCACGCCGTTTTGGTTTCGGTCTGAGGTCTCGTCGTTGGTTCCGGCTTGAAACCATAACCTTAAATTAGGTCGTTTGGTGCTCGTTTCGACCTGCTGGTGCATGATCAAATTGGCATCAGGATATTGCTCATTATAAGGCATGGCTCTCCACCAAAGTGAGCCTGAAAATACACCAACAGATCGAAAATAATTAGCGTGTTTCCAAGCTAGATAAACCGCTGCTAGACCGCCTAAGGAGAATCCGGCTACACTGTGTTTAAATGTCCCTTCTGCTGCCCGATATTCCCGTTGCAAAAACGGCAGTAACTCTTTCAATATAAAATCATTATGCTGTGCTGAACGGTTGCCTCGGCCCGCATAATCTTCGATAACACCTGTGCCGTATTCCTGCATACGATCTCCAGCTAGAATTCCTGCAACAAGGTGAAAGTCGAGCACCTTTTCTTGGTAGGCATCTTCTAGTTGTTTTTGAAAATTCATTTTCTCAAGATCTTGACCATCGTGAAAAAACAATACTGGATAGTCATTAGTATTATTGGCAAAATTAGGTGGCAAATACAGATGAACGGTTACTTCGCGATCTAGATGCTCGGAGAAAATCTGTTTTGTTAATATGGTTATCTCCTTAAACCCGGACGGTACTTCGGTAGTTTCTCTAAACCAATTTCGGAGATATTTTATTATTTTAAAAATAAAATTCATGCGTATAACCCTTTAAATCAACCCATTTTAAAAATATGGAAATCACCTGCAAATTAATAAGATTTTTATAAGGATAATTCTATCTTTACCAATAGAGGTATATAATTTGATAGCAGATTTTTTTTTTAATTAAAAACGAAACGAACTAACTATGCAGGAAGATTATTTGAAATGGTATTCCCCTACTTTAAGTATGGATTTTGAAATGTTGCGATTTGGTCATCGAGGATATCCGGTGATTGTATTTCCAAGCACGATGGGGCGATACCATGAGAGTAAAGATTTTAAATTGATTGATTCGGCCAAATGGTTTATCGATGAAGGACTGATACAGATTTATTGTCCGGATAGTATGGACAAACATAGCTGGTATAATAAAGGAGTACATCCTGCTAAGCGCGTAGAAAATCATATCTGGTATGACCAAATGGTGAAAGACGAAATCGTCGAAAAAATCCGATGGAATACTGGGGTAGGAAAAGTGGTGGTCGCTGGTGCTAGCTTTGGTGGATACCACGCCGCTAATTTTGCCTTTCGTCATCCCGATTTAGTTAGCCATTTATTTACGATGAGTGGCGCTTTCGATATCAAGACTTTTCTCGATGGTTTTTATAATGACAATGTATATTTTAACAACCCTGTAGATTATCTACCCGGTCTACACAATGATCATTTATATAATCTGAAAATTATTCTCGGTACTTCCGATTGGGATATTTGTAAAGATGCTAATTTAAAATTGTCACATATTCTAAACCAAAAAGGAATTGACCACTGGTTAGATTTACGTCCCGAACGTAAACACGATTGGCCAACTTGGCGCGAAATGTTCCCCCATTATTTAAGTACAATTCATGCATGATTGAAGGCTATTGGCTGGTTGAAATCCAACCGGCAGATATCTAAGAATTCATTACGCTCAAATAGCATTAGGTATTATTATTTGTAAAAAAAAACACCCACTTTAATATGAAAAAAATAGGAATTTTATTTGGACAAGAAAATACTTTTCCACAAGCTTTTGTGGATAGAGTAAACAGTAAAAAAGTTTCTGGTGTGAAAGCTGAAATATTACATGCTGAAGAATTGATGCAAGGAGAAGACACTGGTTATGCGGTCATCATTGATCGAATCTCACAGGATGTACCGTATTATCGTTCTTATCTAAAGAATGCAGCATTAAACGGCACGGCAGTTTTGAATAATCCTTTTTGGTGGAGTGCTGATGAGAAATTTTTTAATAATTGTTTGATGGAAAAAATAGGAGTCCCCGTTCCTAAAACGGTACTCTTACCATCCAATGAAATGCCAACAGATACCAATGCCAATTCATTCCGTAATATGAAATACCCCTTAGATTGGGAAAAAATATTTTCCTACATCGGAGGATTTCCAGCGTACATGAAACCCTTCGCTGGTGGTGGCTGGAAAAACGTTTACAAAGTAGAAAATCAGGAAAACCTATGGAAGTCGCATAGTGAAACGGGACAGCTAGTGATGATGCTACAGGAAGAAATTAAATTTGAAGCTTATTATCGAATTTATTGCTTGGGTGGAAAATATATTCACTTTATGGAATACGAACCGCGAAATCCACATCATCTGCGATATGTACTCGATCCTAAGCCCATTGAAAAGAAGATGCTTAAGAAGATGACAGATATTGTCCTTAAGATCAACCATTCTTTGGGCTATGATTTTAATACGGTTGAACTGGCCGTTCGAGATGGTATTCCCTATGCGATTGATTTTTGTAATCCTGCTCCTGATGCGGAACTGACCTCCGTAGGTGAAGCTAATTTTGAGTGGGTGGTCGAAAATGCCGCCAACATGGCTATTGAAAAAGCAAAGGCACACAAGGCTGGAGGAGACAATCTGACTTGGGGAACTTTTGTCCGCCAAGGGGTGCAGGGAAAGAAAGTAAAAGCCGGAACCGCGAAACGAAAATAAAAGGTTAATTTTAGTTTGAGAGCCCAATTGAAAGGCGTCTCCTTTCAGTAGTTGGTGTAAATTTTACTTATCTTTGCATTTAAATATTTAAAGATGAAAAAGGGGAAATTAGCAATTTTAGATCTGTACGACGGCGAACCGAATCAAGGTATGCGGGCGATCAAAAATATTGTGGATCGTTATCAGGAGCATTTTGAATGGAAGGTATTTGATGTACGAGGTAAAGCCGAGCTACCCAACTCTGACTACGATATCTATATTAGCAGTGGTGGTCCGGGCAGTCCGCTCGACGGAGATGGGATTTGGAATAGGAAACTTTTTGATTTGATTGACGAACTTTGGGAAATCAATCGCCAAGATACCGCAACAAAAAAGTATGTCTTTTTTATCTGTCATTCCTTTCAGATGGCCTGTGATCATTTTGATTTAGCGCGGGTGTTGCCACGAAAATCTCGATCGTTTGGTACCACTCCCGTTCATAAAACACAAGCTGGAAAGAAAGAACGGTTTTTTGCACAGTTACCCGATATTTTTTGTGCAGCAGACTTCCGACTCTGGCAAGTAGTTCAACCAGATTACGATATGTTTTTAAAAATGGGGGCAAAGATAATGGCCCTCGAGAAGATTCGCCCACATATTCCATTGGAGCGAGCCATTATGGCGATTCGCTTTTCGGAAGAAATGTTTGGCGTACAATTTCATCCCGAAGGAGATCCAGAAGGAATGTTAATTCATTTTAATAAACCAACAAACAAGGCTGTGATTGTAAAAGAACACGGCCAGGAAAAGTTTGATCAGATGATGGAAGATCTAAATGACCCGATGGCCATTCCACTGACTTACGATTCGATCTTACCCAATTTTTTGGATGAGGCCGTTCGTTCACTCGAGATGGTTACCGTTTAGTAGATAGTAGATAAAGTCTAGAGGATTGGTCAAAAAATTAACAGAAAAACAAAATAAAACACACCGTGCACCCTTCTCAACGCCAACTTTTTAATCAAAATTTTTCTCCCGAAAAGTATATAAAACTAAAGGAACTGATCAAAGCCGATCACAATTGTGAGGCTGCTTTTCGGATCAGTGAAACTCCGATTTTTTTGACGCCCGAACTTCGTATACAACTACTTGAAGCTTGTAAAGAGATTTCTGAAACTTTACTTGATCCTGATTTTAAACAAAAATCTCAAGCGGCTATTTTGCCAGGACAGGAAGTGCCGGGAGAAGATGATCATACGACTTTTTTGCAATTGGATTTTGGTGTTTGTGATGATGGAAAGGGAGGCTTGATTCCGCAGTTGATTGAAATACAAGGCTTCCCAACGCTTTACTTTTTTCAGGAATTACTGGCGCGTAGTTTTATAACTGCTTACGAAATACCAGATCAATATACTTCTTTTTTTAGTGGCCTTGATACGGCGGGATATTTTGAAAAACTACGCAACGTAATCGTCGGTAGTAGTCAATCCGAAAATGTGGTGCTCTTAGAAATTGACCCGACCAATCAGGCTACGGCTATTGATTTTTATGCCACCAATGCAGCTATTAAAACACCGATTAAGTGTATCAGCGAAATAAAAAAATCGGGGAGGGATTTATATTATATCAATGAA
>CAZYAC010000376.1:0-3117 GCA_964645475.1 uncultured Saprospiraceae bacterium
GACCAAAAACGAACATTTTCGTTTCAGGGAATGCAAATGTAAAATTGTTTTGCCAAACATGCAATAGTTTACCACTAAAAATAAAAAAAGTTTCCCGCAATGGGTGCCAATCCCAATGATTTTACCATCTTTGTAAGGGCTAAGTGGTTCACAGAACTACTTAACAACAGCACAAACATTGCAAAGAAAAGTCTCAGTAAACTTTTTTACTGAGGTCAACACCCAAAAAAAACATTCGAGATATGGTGTTTTTAGAATTTGAGAAACCCCTGGAAAGTCTTTACCAACAGCTTGATAAAATTAAGCAGGTCGGTGAAGCTGGTGATATCGACGTATCTGATAAGATCGCCGAACTGGAAAATAAAATTAAAAGTGAGCGTAAAGCCATTTATGATAACTTAACTGGTTGGCAGAAAGTACAGCTTTCTCGTCATCCCGAGCGACCTTATTCTCTTTTTTACATTAAAGAGATGTCTAAAAAGTTTATCGAACTACATGGTGATCGTTACTTTAAAGATGATAAAGCCATCGTTGGCGGTATCGGTAATATCGATGGTCAATCTGTCGTTTTTATCGGACACCAAAAAGGCGTCAATACCAAGATGCGGCAGTTCCGTAACTTTGGAATGGCAAATCCCGAGGGATATCGTAAGGCACTGCGCCTGATGAAATTGGCTGAGCGGTTTAATTTTCCGGTTATTTCCCTCATCGACACACCGGGTGCTTATCCGGGATTGGAAGCGGAAGAACGTGGACAGGCCGAAGCCATCGCTCGCAATCTTTTTGAAATGGCGCAACTTCGAGTACCGATTGTTTGTGCCGTAATTGGCGAAGGGGCCTCCGGTGGTGCGATTGGAATTGGATTGGGTGATCAGGTTTTTATGATGGAAAATACTTGGTATTCGGTTATTTCTCCCGAATCCTGTTCTTCTATCCTCTGGCGTAGTTGGGATTATAAAGAGCAGGCTGCTGAAGCCCTTAAACTGACCGCCGACCATATGCTTGAATTTGGACTCATCGACGGAATTGTTAAAGAACCACCTGGTGGTGCACACTCCGCTCCAGCAGAAGCCGTCAAAATGTTGAAAAAACAATTGAAAAAATCCATCGCTGACTTACAAGCAATGGATCCAGATGCGCGCATCGAAGCACGTATTCAGAAATATAGTCAAATGGGACACTACGATTTGTTGAAAGAAAAAGCAATTGTAGAAACAAAACCAGCGGAGTAACGATTTTTATCGTTGAAGGAACTACGTTGTAGCATATTAAATGGTAATGAAGTTTTTAACGAACTTCAAGATCTAACCTACAAATTAGATAACCATCACCACTTTTACTATGAGAATTTTTAATGAATGGAAAGCTAAAAAGCGTGAACAATCTTTGTTGGCTAAAATCCGCCGCCAGAAAATTACCCGCTATCCAGTAAGTTTTGAACAAGCTAGGACGGTCGGGCTTTTATTTGATGCCACCGATCCTCAACACCGGAATATTGTTCGACAATACGCCGAAGAACTTACCACCAAAGGTAAAGAGGTCACTTTATTCGCTTTTCTTCAGGAAAATGAACCAAATTCAAATTTTGCTTTTAAGCATTTTACAAAAAAAGACCTGAACTGGTTTCAGTACCCCAAGGATGAGGCGATCAATGGTTTTATCAATAAGTCATTCGATTTTTTGATCAATCTAAATTTAGAACAGCAACCGGCTCTCGAATATGTCTCTGGCTTGTCTCAGGCACATTTACGGGTAGGACCATATTCTGAAAAATTACATTGCTATGATTTGATGATTGATACCTCTCGTCAACCCAATCTTGATTTTTTTGTAAAACATGTATCTTATTTTCTGAACCGTTTGAAGAATAGCAGCAGGGCATGATATCAACCAATTTCTCCGGAACCGGAGTTGCTTTAGTTACCCCTTTTACCAACACGGGAGCCGTGGATTTTCCTGCTTTGGAACGGGTTATTAATCATTGTATTTCAGGTGGTGTAGATTATTTGGTCTCGCTCGGAACAACAGGTGAAGCGATTACGCTGACTAGAGAAGAATGCCTGGAAGTATTTGCTTTTACAGTGAAAATAAATAATGGTCGAGTCCCTTTGATGGCTGGTTTATTTGGCCACAATGATACGGCAGCACTCCAAAAACGGATTCAGACTTTTGATTTTACGGGCTTTGACGGAATGCTATCCAGCAGTCCCGCGTATAATAAACCTACTCAAGAAGGAATTTATCAACACTATATGAAAATGGCTGAAGTAGCGCCCGTACCGATTGTCATCTATAATGTACCAGGTCGAACTGCTTCTATGATTACCCCCGAAACAATTCTCAGACTCGCACACGCCTCCGATCGCTTCGTGGCTGTCAAAGATGCTACAGGCGATCTGATCAGTGCAGCTAAAATTATCAAAGACAAACCCGACCATTTTCAGGTCCTATCTGGTGATGATCCAACCTGTCTACCGCTCCTCTCTATTGGCGGAACTGGCGTGATTTCCGTGATAAGCAATTTTTTACCCGGACCTTATAGTCAAATGGTGAAGGCAGCCAGAAAAGGAGACTTTACTACGGCTCGTGCGATCCATCTAGCAACGATCAATTTACATCATTGGCTCTATCTGGAAGGCAATCCGGCGGGCATCAAAGCAGCACTTGAAATTGGTGGGTTCTGCGAGCGATATACGCGCTTACCATTAGTTTCTTATACCGATGCTGCCTTTGGTGAAATGAAAAAAGAAATCGAATCTACCTTAGAGGCACTTAAAGCTGGAGTCGCCTAACTAAACCCTCTTTATTTAATACCATTCCTTGCTTAAAACCTTCGTTTTTCAACAATTTTCAACCGCTAAATGAGCCTGTTGAAAAATTCCCTGATCCTTTAGAGGAACAAGTTCATAATACTTTTACGTTTTTGGATTGATTTTTTTGTCGCTGATTTCGTTAAAAAGCCTCGTGATAGCTAGGCTATCCCTACATTTTTTGCCTCACCAGCAACAAAAACCTCTAACCCAAAGACCGTAAATTATTAAAAACTTATTCCTTAAAAAAACAACCGCAATACCTTTTTTTAAAAAGATAATATCGCTATCTTTGCACTCGATTTGA
>CAZYAC010000376.1:3217-4606 GCA_964645475.1 uncultured Saprospiraceae bacterium
GCTAGTTTTGATATTGGAAAATCAGGAAATGGAAATATTGCCATCGACCGATACGTGCTACAGCATGGAGTGGTACGCCGAATTAAGGATACCAGCTTTCCAATGGGTAAAGTGAATATTTCTTGGGATGGCCACGGAGAAGATCATTCGGGACATGACCATTCAGGTCACGATCACCACGGACATGACCACGCTGGTCACGATCACAATCATGGTAAAAAAGACAAAGGACTCAAAGAAAAAATAACTGAAACACTAGAAGCACACGATAAAGTACAAGCGTTTTATAAAGGAAAAGGCTTTGAATTGGAAGATAGAACGACTTGGGATGGTGGACTAGCTGGAGGTGGAAAGACTTCTTACATGGATTTCTCCATTACCAAAAATGTTTTCACCATGTTGTTTGTCGCATTTCTCCTTGGCTTTATTTTTCTACGAGTAGCAAAGGCATACAAAAAGCGAGATGGACAAGCACCAACAGGGCTTCAAGGATTTATGGAACCATTATTCGTTTTTATCCAAGACGAAGTAGCCAAACCGATGATCGGAGAAAAGAAGTATGCTCGATTTATGCCTTTCTTGATGGCCGCCTTCTTCTTTATTTTAGGACTTAATTTAATAGGACAGATTCCGTTCTTTCCTGGTAGTGGAAATGCGTCGGGTACCATCAGTATCACGATAGGGTTGGCCTTATTTACCTTTTTGATTACTAATTTAAATGGTAATCGCGATTATTGGACACATATTCTCTGGATGCCCGGTATTCCTGCCTTGGTAAAGCTAATTATTACACCTGTAGAGGTGATGGGGGTTTTCTTAAAGCCCATTGTACTCTTTATTCGTTTGTTTGCAAATATTACTGCAGGACATATTGTAATCGTGGCGTTTGTAGGATTGATCTTCGTATTAGGAGAGTCTGGTAAAAATCTAATGGGAGCAGGAGTTGGAGCTGTAGCAGCTACTTTATTGACCATGTTTATGATGGCGCTTGAATTACTAGTAGCTGTACTACAAGCATATATCTTTACGATCTTATCCGCTTCTTATATTGGAGCAGCGGTAGAAGAGCACCACCATCATGAGGAGGCGCACTAGAAAAAATAAAACTGGCAAAAGCCAATAAAAATATTTTTAATTACTCTTAAATAGTATAACTATGACAGGTTCATTAGCAGCCATCGGAGCTGGAATCGCCGTAATCGGAGCAGGCTTAGGTATTGGAAATATCGGAGCCAAAGCAATGGAATCTATCGCTCGTCAGCCAGAAGCTGTAGGTGATATTCGTGCAAACATGTTGATCATGGCTGCCCTTATTGAGGGTGCAGCGATCATCGCGATTATCCTTTCTTTCTTTATCAAATAAGAAAAAGGAATTGCTCCAAACAGAAT
>CAZYAC010000377.1:0-4550 GCA_964645475.1 uncultured Saprospiraceae bacterium
TCAGTCAGTTACCCTTCGCATGAAACTCCTCCCCAATCCTTACCGCATACCTATCCAGTAATTCTAAAATCCGCTCCTGTTTTTTATCCTGTACGATCAATCCAATATGGTATTTTTTATCCAGTCGCCAGACGATCTCTGCGTCTCCAAACGATGCATCATCTGGATGTTCAAAACGGCTGAGTGAAACCACAATCCCTGCGTAATCTTTTCGTACTTTGGGTAATTTATACGTTTTATCCAACGCTTTCGCCGTTTCTATTTTTGCCCATTCACGCCAGAGATTGATACCAGAAGAAGCTTCCACCATTTCGGCTAAATGCGCACCTCCTACTCGGGAAGCCGTTTCTAAAAAGTAAAATTTTCCATCCGCTTCGTTTTTAATAAACTCTGTATGCGAAGCACTATACTGCATCCCAAAAGCTTTCATCACTTGCGTATTTAACTTTTGTAAAGCCTTATCGTCTGCACTGCCAAATGTACAAATATGGGAACGGAAAATTCCGCCGCCATGTGCTACCTCAAAAGGCGTACTTAAATATTTCGATACCCGACAAAATTTTACTTTTCCATCTACGGTTAGTGCATCGGCATGGTAGACCGCACCAGGCTTAAATTGCTCTACGAGAAAATGGTGGCGGCGGTCGCCTAGTTTATGTACTGCTTCCCATAGTTGATCTCCGGATTGGATTTTTTGAATACCATCCGCTGATGCTTCTCCCCGAGGTTTAAGTACCCAAGGTGCTTCAATTGCTGCAATAAAATTATTGATATCCTCATCGTGAAAAAGCGAACTAAAAGCGGGTACCGGAATGCCTGCATCCCGCGCTTTTACGCGCATGGCCAATTTGTCTCTAAAGAAGCGACTCGTCGTTTCTCCCATTCCTGGAATCCGAAAATGCTCCCGTACATGGGCGGCTGCTTCTACGTCAAAATCGTCTAGTGCTACTACTCGGTCAATACGCTGACCTTTCATGAAATGCGCCAATCCATTGACAAGGTCTGTGATATTCCAACGGTCTCGGTCGTCTTGGTCCATCAGAAAAACATCTGCTAAAATATCGCGCGGCCAAGATTGGTGTTCATCTTTTTTAGATGTAACAAGATATACTTTATTACCCGCTTCATGGCAGGCTTTGAGAAAATCAACGCCCTTAAAGCAGTTGGTGATGCAAAGGAAGGTTAGCATAGGGTAGTAGGTTTGTTGTTGAAATGTGGGAATGGTAAAATGGTTGAATCTGCTTGCCAGCAGGCAAGGTGTTGAGTTGTTGAAATATGGATTATTTCAACAACTCAACAACTCAATCAAGCCTTCTGCGTTTTCACCGCTCCATATCTTGGCTTCGGCTCGTAAGTCGGAATAATTTCTTCGTCTCGTTTTTTTCCAATGACGGTACCGCTTGGAATCGTAGCTCCTTTACGTACCACAATAATTCCTTCGACGACGCAGTAAGTTTCTTCCCGAACGTTTTCTAGATCTTTGCTGCCGATGATGGTCACGTTGTCTCCGATCCGGACATTTTTATCTATAATGGCATTTTGAATAAAACAGTCTTTACCAATTCCCATGTTGATAATTGCTGGATCATCCACTTCTTTGGCTAATTCATAATAATCGTTACCGAAGATGATGGTATTTTTAATAAAGGTGTCGTCTTTGATTCGACAGCGAATACCCACAATGGCGTTCTCTATAGATTTGGCATTGACAATACAACCATCTGCCAGTACGGCTTGATGCATGGTGGTACCAAAAATTTTAGAAGCGGGTAATTTACGAGGGCGGGTGTGAATGATTTTTTCGTTATCAAACAAATTAAATGGAGGCAGTGGGCCCGTTAGGTCAAGATTGGCTTCAAAAAAACTCGGAATACTTCCGATATCTTCCCAGTAACCGTTGTATTCGTAACTAGCTACACTTTTACCAGAAGTGATAGCATTAGGAATAATCTCTTTACCAAAATCGGTCGCTTTATCGTATTGTTTGAATAAATCCTTAATAACATTTTTACTGAAAATATAAATTCCCATAGATGCCAGATATACTTTACCTACTGATTCATTCTCAGGACCTACTTCAGATTCCCATCCGGATAATTCTTCTGCCTTCGGCTTTTCTACAAAACTATCAATCATTCCATCTGCTTTGACTTTCATAATTCCAAAAGCGGGCGCATCTTTAGCCGTTACCGGAATGGTCGCAATAGAAATTTCTGCCTTCTTCGCCACATGCTCTTTTGCAAATGCTTCTAAATCCATCTGATATAATTGGTCACCAGAAAGAATTAGGATATAGTCGTAATCTATATTGTCCAAATGACGCATACACTGCTTCACGGCATCCGCCGTTCCCTGAAACCAGTTGTCATCTCCAGGGGTCTGCTCTGCTGCTAGGATATCGACAAAACCACGACTAAATAAATCAAAGTGATAGGTATTCTTAATATGCTTGTTCAAGGAAGCAGAATTAAACTGCGTTAAAACAAACATTCTTTTTACGCCAGAATTAAGACAGTTAGAAATAGGAATATCTATCAATCTATATTTTCCACCAACTGGAACCGCTGGTTTCGAACGTTGTTCCGTAAGTGGATATAAACGAGAACCAACACCACCACCTAGAATCATAGAGACCATCTTAATCATAGAATTTTTTTTAATGAAAAATGAATAATTTTTTAATGAATAATACCAATCAAATGTATTATACTTATTAGAATAAAATTTGTTAGTAAGCGAAGAGATTTATTATAAAACAACAACACAATAATCGGGGCATTATTAATTATTAATTAACCCCCGATAAATCTCCCCATAGGCGCTAGCTGATTGCTCCCAAGAAAAATTCACTTTTGTATTTTTTTTCTGAAGGTTCATCAAAGTTTTAGGGTCAGCGGTCAGATTTTTTGCTCTGATTAAGGCGTGATGAATCTCATCTACAGAATAATAATCAAAACAAATACCGGTGCCATCCTTACGACCAATATCGGGTACGGTATCTCGAAGACCACCTACGGCTCGAACAATAGGGACTGTTCCATAACGCATAGCGTACATTTGATTCAGTCCACAAGGTTCGACTAAGGAAGGCATCATTAAAAAATCAGCTCCAGCATAAAGTTGGTGAGCCAAGCCTTCATTGTATTCCAATGCGGCATCGAAACGCCCCGGAAAATGGTTGCGCATATTGCTAAATATCTGATGCAGGTTGGGATCTCCTGTGCCTAAAATGATAAATCCGAGTTTATGCTCATCATAAATAAAACGACTGATGGCTTCGGGTAAAAGTTCGGCTCCTTTTTCACGTACGAGTCTGCCAATAAAAACCACGATGGGTAAGCCTTCGTTGATATTAAAGCGGTCGTATAAAGCTTGGCGATTAGCGGTTTTATATTTTTTAAAACTTCTACTTAATTTTTCTGATATAAAGCGGTCTTTTCGTGGATCCCAGACATTGGTATCAATTCCATTCAGAATCCCGATGGATTTACCTTGTTCTGATTTTAGTAAACCCTCTAATCCATTGGAGTTGTTTTTCAATTCATCCATATAGCCAGGAGAAACGGTCGTCAATTTCCAGCAACATTTTATAGCGGAAGCCAACGGTACGATCATGTTATCCCAATCAAGTAACCCACCAGCAGTACTATCAAAAGCGGGCAAGAGATATAATTTATTCCAAGGGAAAGCTCCGTGGTATTCTCCATTATGGATAGTGAAAACAGTTGGAGTGCTTTTCAAAGACTCAAAGTCGTATGCATGGCGAACGAGAAATGGGATCAGACCAGTATGATGATCATGGCAGTGTAATACTTCGGGACGATTTTCGAGAGAACGAATCCAGTAAAGTGTAGCGAGTTGAAAAGAAATCGCGCGGGATAATTCGTCCTCGTAAGCATGTCCGTGTTCATCGGTATAAACACCTGGTCGGTCATATTTTCCGGGGATATCAGCTACATAAAGAGGAAAATCGGTCGGATCATTTTCTACCCGATGGATCGAAAAATAAATTCGTTCCTGTCCCATGTAGAATTCACCGAAAAATACCTGTTGATAGGTTTGTTGATTGAGCCACTTAGTATGGTATCTGGGAATAATAACTGCCGTATCTAAACCTGTCTTGTTTAGATATTTTGGCAATGCTCCTGCTACGTCTCCCAAGCCACCCGCTTTTGCAGCTGGATAGCATTCGGCGCTGATGTGTAATATTTTCATAAAGCAACTAGTGTGTTGAATCGTTGGACTTGCCTTTGTCGGCAGGTAGGTCGTTATATTGTTGAGAAAATATCTATGTTTATTAGAATAAAGTCTATTAAGGTAGAAAGACAGCATTAACGGTCGAACAAATAACGAGCTTACTCAAACGTTAAATTACAAAAATATTATTGGGAACTGGATAAGTGAATAATTATTTTTACGTTATTTTTTTATTTAAATCTAAACGGAATTATTTTTTGCTGTTTGCTGTTTGCTGGTTAGCCTGTTAGCTTTCTTCTAGGGAGTGTTCTAAATTTTGTGTTTTTTAAATTCAAGTTCAATGTCAAAAACAA
>CAZYAC010000378.1:0-2906 GCA_964645475.1 uncultured Saprospiraceae bacterium
TAAATAAGCGTAATTTAGCGTCCCAAAAAGAATTTAATTTTATATGAAAATCCTTTTTCTTTCCCATTATCCTCATCTCCTCGGTGCCAATCGTTCTTTGCTTAGTTTAGTAGTTGGTTTACGCGCTAAAGGCATTTTACCTCAAGTATGGTGTCCGGAAGAAGGAGATTTTTCTAACGCCTTACGAGAAGAAAATATTAACGTAAGAATTTTTCCCTATCATACTTGGGCAGCTACGTTAATGCATCCTTCTTTTTTTCATTTGCCTTTTGCCGCGTATCGGAATAATAATTTATTACCAGCGCTGGCTTTAGAAGCTAAAGAATTTGGACCCAATATTATTCATACCAATAGTTCTATCTTAGGAATCGGTGCACAGATTGCGGAAGCGATTGATGTACCCCATGTCTGGCACGTTCGAGAATTTGCTTGGCTACACTACAAGATGAAATTTTTTCCAAATGAAAATATTTTATATAAGTATCTCAAAAAAGCTAAAAAAGTAATTGCCATTTCTCACGCTATCAAAAATGGAGTAGGGAAGGACCACGCAGATATCAATTGGGATATTATCTATAATGGCGTACTGGACGAAAATAAAATTGAGCAGTTTTTTGAGGTGCCAATAGAGATAGATAAGGAACCGGATACGTTTACTTTTTTGTGTATCGGAATGTTACATCCTGCAAAATCTCAGCTCGAAGCGGTGGAGGCGTTTGGATTGGTTGCTGGAAAACACCCAAATGCTCGTTTACGAATCGTTGGTGGAGGCCGTCGAATGTATGAAGCGAAACTAAAAGAAATGGCGAAACGAAAAAGGGTTTTAGATCAGGTTAGTTTTTTAGGATTTAAAAAAGAAGTGGCTGGAGAATACCATCGGGCGGATGCTGTACTGATGTGCTCACGAGACGAAGGAATGGGTCGAGTAACGGTCGAAGCGATGTCCTATGGAAAACCCGTATTGGGCTACAGAGGAGGTGCAACTCCAGAATTAGTTATGGATGAAGTGAACGGATATTTATATGAAAATGGTGCAGAAGAATTGGCGGAAAAAATGGAACTATTGCTCAGCGATCCTGACCGTGCGCGTTCAATGGGAAAAGCAGGACAACAAAAAGCGATTCAAAGTTTTACGGTGCAAAAGTACGTGAATGAAATGTATGACGCATTCCGGGAAGTCTATCCCTTTTGATTCCAACTTGATTTAGATTTTAGTTCAAAACGATCTTGTTTTTTGATTCCAGAACGAACGACTCTTCGTAATTCTTCCGCCTTTTTAAATCCTACCAATTTTACCATCATGGCATTCCAAAACGGAATGTATAATTCTTTGGAATATCTCGGTTTAAAATCTTTGGGCAAATATTTCATATAAGAATCTGCTAGATCAAGATCTAGTTCCGCTAGGTAGCGAATGAAACGATAGAAAGTTTGTTGATAAAAAAATTGATCATATTCATAAAGTCCTGGTCGATTACGCTTTAGCCAGCGCATCATATCTAGTCTTAATTCCAAAAGCGTTATACGAATACCTCTTGGATTCTTTTTAGTAATCTGTCCTTTTGCTCGTTCACGAATAAGTGTACTCACGTCAAAGTCGTAAACGGGTTGATCGTTTACTTTTAAAATTCTAAAGATTAAATCATAATCCTGCTGAAAATCTCGATCTTCTTCCCAGCCATCTACTAACTCAAGATATTTTTTATTCCATAAATTGCAACAGGTATTTCCTTGTCGTAGGCCCTCGAAAACTCCCAGAAAAGGTTCTTCCCAAGGTTCTGTTATGTAAGAGGTCCCATCAAGTCGCATATATTTAGGCGTTCCTATTAATAGTGGAGTATCTGAATCTACCAGTTTTATTTGACGTTCTAATTTATCAGGTAGCATCAGATCATCTGCATCCAAAAACTGAATCCAGTTACCTCGAGCTACGGACAATCCGAGGTTTCTAGCCCGTGGAGCGCCTTTCCTTTTTTCTTGCAATACCCGAATCCTACTCGAATTAATTGCCGCTCTTTCCAAAATTCGAAGCGTATTATCCGTAGAATTATTATCCACCAATATCAACTCAAAATCCATATAGGTTTGAGCCATCACCGAGGCAATCGCTTCTTCTATATAATCTTCAACATTATGACAAGGAATAATTACGGAAATAAACTGATTCATGGACAATTTGATTTTTTCCGTAATAAGGCAATATTCGTGCCTTTTGAGAAGGGAATTAGTTCTAAAACTTAGCACCTTTGTTTAACTTTCGTTAACTTTGGTGACTATGATTACAAATATCGACCAATTGGATTTTAGTAAGAAATATTCCTATGCAGATTACCTTACTTGGCATTTCGACGAAATGGTTGAGCTTATTCGTGGTAAGGTATACCGTATATCTCCTGCTCCTAATCGTTTTCACCAGCAAGTATCCGCTAATTTGCATGGATTGATTTGGTCTTATTTAAGGGAAAGTCCTTGTCAGGCATTTTCAGCTCCCTTTGATGTTCGGTTACCATTACCCAAAATAAAAGAAACTGATGACAAGATTGACACAGTGGTACAACCAGATATTTGCGTTATCTGTGATCTCAAGAAATTAGATCATCAGGGATGTAATGGTGCTCCGGATTGGATAATAGAAATACTTTCTAAAGCGACCTCTAAAAAGGATCTAAACGAAAAATTTGATCTATACCAAAATGCTGGTGTCAAAGAATACTGGATTGTTCACCCCCATGAAGCTACCATTTTAGTTTATCGACTTGGTAAGAATGGAAAATATAAAGCGGTTCAACAAAAACCTTACGTTAAAGGCAGTAAAATTCCTGTAGGAGTTTTTCCGGAGTTTTTCTTGGATGTAGATGAGGTTTTTCCTGAGGATTTATGATTTTAATGAAGAATGAATAATTTTT
>CAZYAC010000378.1:3006-4478 GCA_964645475.1 uncultured Saprospiraceae bacterium
TAATTTTTCATTAACCCATTTTTCATTATCACACGAAAGAAGAGCCATTATTAATTCTTCATTACCACATTATTCATTATAACCCTAATACCCATACTTCTCCTTCCACTCTCGTCGCAGTTTCTCCCGTACCTTTCCCTCTGCAGGATTATTTCCTGGATCATAAAATTTCGTTCCTTTCACTTCGTCAGGTAAAAATTCTTGAATAATAAAATTTCCAGTATGATTGTGTGCATATTTATAATCCTTTCCATAATTGAGATCTTTCATCAATTTGGTAGGCGCGTTGCGCAAATGGAGTGGGATAGAGAGCGCACCTGTCGCTCGTACGGTAGCCATGGCCTCATTGATGGCAAGATAGGAAGCATTGCTTTTGGCGGAAGTTGCTAAATAAATAACGGCCTGTGAAAGTATAATTCTAGCTTCTGGCATTCCAATTACTTGACAGGCCTGAAAACAAGTTGTCGCCATTAGCAAAGCATTTGGATTAGCCATGCCGATATCTTCAGAAGCAGAAATGACCAATCGACGGGCAATAAATTTGATATCTTCTCCACCTTCTAACATTCTTGCTAGATAGTAAACCGCTGCATTGGGATCACTGCCACGAATAGATTTGATCAAGGCAGAAGCTACATCGTAATGGTGTTCACCACCTTTATCGTAGACTACAATATTTTTCTGAACTAGATTTTTAACCAAGTCGTTGGTGATGATCATTTTTTCTCCTTCTGAAAAATTGGCCACTAGTTCGAGCGTGTTGTAAAGCTTACGGGCATCGCCACCGGAATATTGCAATAGGGCATCATATTCTTTAACGCTAATATTTTGTTCTTTTAAATATTCATCTTGGACAATGGCTTCGTCAACCAATTGAATCAATTCTGATTTTTCAAGATGATGAAGAATATAAATTTGTGCTCGGGAGAGGAGGGCAGGGATGACTTCAAAGGAAGGATTTTCAGTGGTTGCTCCGATTAGCGTAACGATTCCTTTTTCGACTGCTCCGAGCAGAGAGTCCTGTTGTGATTTACTAAACCGATGAATCTCATCAATAAATAATACTGGATTCGGTCGATCAAAAAAAGTTGACTTACGGGCCTTCTCAATCATTTCCCGAATATCTTTTACCCCAGCATTGATGGCACTCAGGGTAAAGAAAGGTCGTTCCAAGGTGTTGGCAACGATACCTGCTAAGGTAGTTTTTCCAACACCTGGCGGTCCCCACAAAATAAAAGATGGAATACGACCTGAATCAATAGCTTGCCGCAATACTGCGTTAGGACCAATCAAATGTTTTTGGCCAATATAGTTATCCAATGTTTTTGGGCGCATACGTTCAGCAAGCGGTCGCATTCAATAAAATATTTACGGTTAAGAATAGCAAAGCCTTTTCCAAGGGAAAAGGCTCTACAATTTTATTTTTGTTAAACCTATAAACGATTCAACGATTCAACGATTCAACGATTCAA
>CAZYAC010000379.1:0-4463 GCA_964645475.1 uncultured Saprospiraceae bacterium
GTGTTGACCGTAGGATTTTTTTGCCTTCAAGTTTTAGTTATCTTTGTGAATTAAGTATATTTTGCTAAATAATTTAGTGAACTCTAACTTAGTGGCAAAATAGCCCTTAATTTTAAATAAAACGGATGAATACCAACATTTCGGTAACAAAGTCGATAAAGTCAACGGATACACTCGTTCTCCTGACAGACCGAAAAAAACTCGACTGGGCTACTGAAATGCTCAACAAAGAAGGTGCTGGATACGTAAAAAAAGCCGCAAAAAAGGATATTAACTCCGTTTTTATTCCTCGTCAAAAAGGAAATCTCATTGTCCAATTTCTAAATTCAAACCAAGAACCTGACTGCGAGACAGACAGCGAATCACTCTCCTGCGAAGATGTTCGTCTAGCTGGTAATGATTTACTAACCACCATTAATCACTATAAAATTGAGTCTGTCGTTATTTCCAACGTCCATCCGGTTAATATGTTGAAACATTTTGTGGAAGGACTCGCATTGGGAAATTATCAATTTATAAAATATTTTAAGGATAAATCCGAAAAAGAAAAATGCCTGAAATCTATCAAAGTCATGGACGAGGATTTATCTAAGGCTCAAGTAAAAGAACTTCAAAACGTTATTAGTGCGACTTTCCACGCTCGTGATCTGGTAAATGAACCATTATCTTTCTTAACTGCCCCCGAATTGGCCAATCAAGCTCGGGTCTTTGGTAAAAAATATGGTTTTAAAGTGACCGTTTTCGATAAAAAGAAAATTGAAAAATTAAAAATGGGCGGTCTACTGGCCGTCAATCGAGGAAGCAATGACCCACCTACGTTTTCTATTTTAGAATGGAAACCCGCAAAAGTCAAAAATAAAAAACCAATCGTACTTGTTGGAAAAGGAATCGTATACGATACCGGAGGGGTAAGTCTCAAACCAACGGCTAACTCCATGGACTTCATGAAAAGTGATATGGGAGGTGCCGCCACGGTCATTGGATCGATGGTCGCAATTACTGCCAACAAGCTTCCGCTACACGTCATCGCACTCGTGCCTTCTACAGACAATCGGCCGGGTAAAGATGCTTATGTTCCGGGAGATGTGATAAAAATGTTTAGTGGAGATACGGTCGAAGTACTAAACACTGATGCAGAAGGAAGACTAGTGTTAGCAGATGCATTACACTATGCCAAAAGATATCAACCAGAACTTGTACTTGACTTTGCAACCCTCACGGGAGCAGCAGCTAGAGCAATCGGTTCAGAAGGAATTTCCTATATGGGCACTGCGGATAACGCTATTTGTAATAAAATGGAGACGAGTGGCTTTCGTGTTTACGAACGCTTAGTCCGTTTTCCTCTATGGCGGGAATACCGCAATCAATTAAACTCAAACATAGCAGACATTAAGAATCTTGGTGGCCCGAGTGCGGGTATGATTACAGCAGGAAAATTTTTAGAACATTTTACTGATTTTCCGTGGCTACACTTTGACATTGCTGGCTCTGCTTACCTCAAAATGGCAGATGGCTACCGTACTAAAGAAGGAACTGGGGTTGGCGTCAGACTAGTGTATGATTTTTTAAAGAATTATTGAAATTATGGAAAAGATAAAAATAGGAATCAGTATTGGAGACATGAACGGTGTCGGTTTGGAAATAATCCTAAAAACACTGGATGATAAAAGAGTCAGAGAAAAGTTTTTACCCGTAATTTATGGATCTTCCAAAGTCGTTGCTTACCACAAAAATATGATCTCATTGGATGATTTTAGTTTTGCTGGCATCGGACCAGGAGATCCTTTTAAACATAATCAAACCAACGTAGTCAACTGCTGGAATGAAGATACCCAAATTGAGATCGGCAGTGTCACCGAACAAGGTGGCCGCTTTGCAGGGCTGTCCCTTGATCAAGCAACAAACGATCTGAAAGCAGGCGTTATTGACGCATTAGTAACGGCGCCAATCCATAAAAAGGCGATGCAGTTATCTGGATTTCGTTTTCCTGGTCATACCGAATTTTTGACACATGCCTTCGATACGAAAGAAAGTCTGATGTTGATGTGTAGTGAAAATCTAAGAGTAGGGTTAGTGACCAACCACGTTCCAGTAAGTGAAGTGGCTCCATTGATCACTAGAGAACGACTAAAGCATAAACTTTCTATTTTCAATCGTACGCTTAAAATAGATTTCGGAATCGAACGACCCTCTATTGCAGTACTTGGCCTAAATCCGCATGCTGGTGATGGCGGCGTTATTGGAGAGGAAGAAGAAAAAATAATCCGCCCACTTATTATTGAGGCTAAAAAACAGAAAATTGGTGCAATGGGACCTTACCCAGCAGATGGCTTTTTTGGAAATGGGATGTATAAAAAATTCGACGGGGTACTTGCTATGTATCACGATCAAGGACTCGTTCCATTTAAAGCCCTATCTTTTGGAAATGGGGTCAACTTTACAGCGGGACTTGAAGGTATTAGGACTTCACCCGATCACGGAACTGCTCACGATATTGCTGGAAAAGGTATTGCGAATCCTAGTTCTTTCAGAAATGCCGTTTTTCTTGCCCTCGACATAGCCCGACAACGAAAATCTTATTACGAAATGCACCTAAACCCAGTAAAAAAGAATAAACAGCACAGCGAACGCTCAGGAAAAAAATCCTAAAAACGACTGGTTGTCTCTAATATTTTCTATAACTACTCAATTATTAGCATCGTTTTTGTTACTAAAAGTACACAGCTTTATATCCCAATAAATATTTTACAAAACTGTTAATAATGTTTGGTACAATTCTATTGATTGATGATGATAATGCCACCAATTATCTCCATAAATACTATTTAGAAGAATGGTCCATTTGTGAACGTGTAATGACAGCAGCAGATGGCCGTATCGCACTTGAGTTCATTAACACCTCAGATTTATTCTCCTTGCCCAATAATCTAATCCTTTTAGATATTAATATGCCAGTAATGAATGGCTTCGAATTTTTACAGGAATACGAAAAACTCTGCCCTAGTAAAAAAGCCGACTCCTTGTTTGTTATGCTTACCACCGAACTAAGCACCGATTACCAACAACGCGCCAATCAGATTTTAGATATTAATGGATTTGTTAAAAAGCCGCTTACCCAAGAGGATTTGACCGAACAAGTTAGATTAAACTCAAAGATCAACTTAGTCTGATTTTTTAGACCAGTTACGTCGGCATTTTTCACTTCAATATTTTACATCTTGCCAGTTCTTCTCCCATTTTTTCTCCACTTGAAAGATAAGGAACAATTTGAGATTTCTTTTTCCATAAATCTTTCTTTTTCATCTCCGCATAATAGACTTTGACGATTATTACTGTATTTTAGTGTAAAGGCCAATAAACAAGCTTTGCCCTTTGATGTTTAGATAATATGGAAGATAAACAACGTATACCGCTTAATCTTCGTGATATTGATCGCATTGTAGAAATGGCATGGGAAGACCGATCGCCTTTCGAAGCAATCGCCTTTCAATTTGAGATAACTGAAAAGGAAGTCATTGAGATCATGCGTCGAGAGATGAAGCCCTCCAGCTTTCGGAAGTGGCGCAAAAGGGTACAAGGACGTTCTATCAAACACCGTCTAAAACGCAGTTTTACAAGAGGCCGTTATCGTTCTAGCCGCCAGCGCACTATTTCAAATAACAAAATCAGTAAGAGGAGATGAATGATTTTTTGGCGATTGACTTTACGGATCCTTGGTATTTTTCCTTATTCACGATTACCACTTTCCTGATTATCTTTTTTCGGTATCTTCTTATTTCAGGTGTTTACCACTATTTTTTTTATACGCTTTTTCGCGAAAAATTTAAAAAGAGAGTAATTAATTTAAAACTCAAAGAAATCCAGCAATTGCGTACGGAGGTAATCCGGTCCGCTATTACATCATTGGTTTTTGCCTTTTCAGGAACCATTTTACTGATCCTCTGGCAAGGTGGTCATACTGGTATTTATCTCGAATGGTCTGCCTATCCACTTTGGTATCTTCCTATCAGTCTTTTGCTAGCAATGCTAATCCATGAAACATACTATTACTGGTTACATCGCTGGATGCATCGGCCAAAGATCTACCGACTCGTCCATAAATGGCATCACGATAGTATCGAAACCACTTCCTTTACCGCTTTTTCATTCCATCCCATTGAGTCTATTCTACAAGCGCTGATGATTCCAGTATTGATTATATTTTTACCCATGCATCTCAGTGTTCTCTTATTATTTTTAATGATCATGACGATTTCGGCGACCATCAACCACGCAGGAATAGAAATTTATCCTGCTTCGTTTAATCGGCATTGGTTGGGTCAGTGGATTATTGGTGCCACCCACCACGATCTGCATCACAAACAGTTTCGCTATAATTTCGGTCTCTATTTTACATTCTGGGATCGGTGGATGAAAACCGAAAGTCCTGAATCTGATCAGTGGTTTGAAAAGCATGCTAATCA
>CAZYAC010000380.1:0-4437 GCA_964645475.1 uncultured Saprospiraceae bacterium
CAATGATAACCCGTTGGAATTTTTTTAATTTTAATAAATCCTGTTTGTTAACAATCGAAGCAACGGTAGAAACGAAAATCCTACGACTATCAATTAACTCTTTGAGCTCCGAACGGGTATTCAAGGCTTTCGTTTTTTGGGAAAAGAGTTGTCCTCTAAATTTTTCCGAGGTAGAATAAGCGGATCCGATCCGGATATACTCTTCAGTCATCAACGCATCAATGCTCTCAATGGCTTCACAGATTTCGTCTACCGCACGATTGGTATAAGCGAGTAGCAGTACATTTTCATCTGTTTCATTAATAATATATTTAACAAAATGCTGAAGCATAATACTGGTCTTCCCAGTCCCAGGTGGACCCCAGAGTAAAAAATAATCCGGTGCGTGAATGGCTTGATTAAATATATCTTCTTGCTCGCGCGTCAAGCGAGGAAGAGAATGTGTCTCGTAAGGTTGCGGTTTATCAGGTGCTTGAGTTGTGAGCAATAAGGCTTTCTTCTCGGGTTTGAATTGGACAAACTGAAAAATACTCCGGTACATACTAGTAAAACCGCTATCAAATAGATCGTGTTCTAAATTCCAGAACTGATGGTGACTAAATAGCGACTCATTATATTGTTTGGACCGTAGTCGCACCGTGATCGCTCCTTTGGTCATCTCGACAATGGTACACTTAAAAATTTGATGATTTAAAACACCGTTGTCTCCTTCTTCGTGTGGATACAAAACGGCAATATCTCCTTTTCGGAAATTGGCTAAGTCACCACTTTCAGCAGTCTTGGAAAAATAAATGAGTGGGTCGTCTGCGCGAGTATTTATTTTATTAATTTGTAAATGGGAAATAATATCAAACTGATCTGATTTTTCCTTAAAGCCATTTAACCATAAACTTGCCAATCCATTCAGGTGATCGATTCCTTGAATACCCGTTTTTGCGAGTTGATGTTCCCGTGCAATTAGGCTAGTGAAAGCATGAAAATAATCGCGTTCCAATTCGTTCATTTCTTGATAGACCGTGGCAAATTTTCCGAGATCTCGACCTAAAAAACCTTTTACGCTTGGATAGCGACCTGGATGAATTTTTTGTAAAATATCTGTGGCCGCTTCATTTCTTTGGAATTGAGAAAGTTGATATTCAATGGTCAGCAATTGGTTTCGCAGATGAATGGCTTCGAATTGTTTGGTCTTGGTAACTGGTGCAAAACGCAGGTGTTTATCTTCAGCTCCTGAATATAAAATATAGTTGGTAGGAATCAGGCGTTCTGCATAAACCGATTTAATCATCAGGTCGTACAACAAAGTTTGCACATAGTGATTATCACTCAATCCCCAACGATTAGGTTTCCAGGCCTTTCCACTTTTTAATTCAATGATAGCAGAGTTTTCTTTTCCTGCTTTATCCGTATGATGATAAAAAACATCGAGTCGTCCTTGAATACCATACCGCTGTGAATAGAAACTGGGCTCCAGTAAACAATGTTCTGGCGTGATTTCATTTTCAGAAAAAGTCTGATTAGCCATCTGTTTAAGCGTCAAGAAATGGCGTTGTGATTTTTGCATGATTTCTCTGATCTCCCGATCGGAGAAGAGGGTGAAGGCCAAAGGATTGAGTCGAAATACTTTCGGAAAGGTTTCTTTAAATGACGCCTGTGGATTGGTCATCAGTTCATCCAAAAAGAAGTTGGCGATATTTCCTAACATCAACGGAATAGTCGTTTGAAAGGGTAAGAATTTTTTTAATAAATAAGCAACAGGTAGGGTAGTACCTTCTTTAAAACATTCAGCAATCGCACTAACGTCTACCAGATAATCCGGTTCAATGACGATAGCTCGTGGTCGGTAAACTTCTGCCTTATCAATTTCGATATCCAGTAAATTGAGAATTACAGGAAACCCAAAAGTAGATTCTAGTGCTTCGATGTCCGCATTGAAATTTTCATTTCGATCAGCAATATTGTATTTAATTTTTATTTCCACTCCAGGGTATTCCTCATCTCGGGCAACTAAGATTTCTGCTTTTCGATCAATCGAAACGGCTACTACGCGAGCAAAGGAGCGATTGCCTTTAATGGAACTTGGTGCGGTCTTATAAAATCCCTCCGGTGGTAAGATCTCGGCGAGCGCACCTGGAATTCCTTGTTTAAAAATAGAAGAGATACTCAAAGTCAGGGCATGAAGACCGAGTTTATATAATATCGCAGGATCTATTTTTTGCGTAGCTCGTCGAGATTCGAGAGTTTGCGACTGCTTGCGAAATTCGTGAATAAAAAATTGTAACTGCTTACTGAGGCTATATTTATGTCCCGCAAAAGCAATCCGAGCAAAGAGGGTTGTAAACTGTAATTTTTCTGCTTTGGTCGCTTCGACATAGAGTAAATTAAGGAGTCTATACTGTGCCGAAATCTGTGCAGCAGGAGTAGTATCTTCTAGCTGCTGAATTTTTAGAACTTCCTTATAAAAGAGTTTGGCGAGTGCTTCGTTTTTCATGTTTGTTACCTCCGATAGTTTTGAGATTTGGGAGGTATCGTAAAAATACGGAAAATTGAATTAGAAGTATGTTGAATCGTTTAAATGTTGAATCTCTATGCGATTTAGAAGGTAGATCGTTGAGGTGAGATAAACAATGTTTGTGAGAGACTACTTTATTGATTGGTTTTTAAAAAAAGGGAGTATCCATTAATCGGTGCCTCTAAATAATATTCTTTTTCTCCTGACTTTATGTAGCTTATTTAGTTACCGTCTATATGTAAATATCCACCACTTATTTGTATTTGGTAGCCTTCTATTAATTTAATGTTTGATCGATTCCTAATTCATTGGATATTGTGGAAGAAAACTACATTAATTTAATTTTTTAACCAAATTTTTTTAAAATGAAAAACTTTATATTTTTACTTAGCCTTTGCATTGGAATTACTATGTTAGTTTCATGTAATAAGGACGATAGTTTAGAACTAGAAAAACAAGAAACAGATATTGAATACTCAACCTCCGGTGACGAGTTTAATTATGATGTTGAAGTTTCTAATAACATTTTATCCTTTAATTCTTTTGAAGAATTTAAAGAAGCTCTAGCTAAATTATCAGATGTTGAAAACGGATATTATACATCAGAAGCAATCGAAAATTGGCAAGAAAGAATTGGTTTTGAGTCCATGGGAGTACAATATCAAACGGCTATGGATAAATTCGAAAATGTCGATAGTGATGCTGCCTATGACCAATTTGTGCTAGACCATCCAGAGATTCTAATGTCTGATGACATAGAGGTTGATGCTGTTGTATTACCAGTAGCCCATATTCAACTAGCTTATCTTTTAAATAAAGAAGGAAAAATTATTATTGGTGAAAACTTACATTTGTTTACGGACAAACATCAAATCATCGTTTTAGGAAAAGAGGAAGATAAATTAAATCTAGCATTAGAAAATTTAGAGTCTAATGATGCGCTTGGAATCTATGTTTTACCATACATTCTTGATGAAGCGGTTATGTCTATAGATGAATCCGCAGCTAGTGTACGAAGTGGTTCTTGTGGAATTTCTTATGATGGACAACAGCAATCAGGAAGCAGAAAAGTTGTTTCAGAAATTCGCCTAATTGCTACTGCTTCTCCTAGAGGATTTTTCAATGGAGGTGGTTGGGATTATTTTGTAGATGCAAAGTTCAAAGGTAAGTCAGAAAGGAAAAATTGGAGAGGACATTGGCGAACGCACTCAACTTGGATGGATTATTTTCATCATTATAGTGTTTGTGCTACCGTTAATGGAAGTACAAGCAATCCTGATCGAGAATATCACCATTATCCATCTTACCCAACCTCTGGTTATACATATACTCAACGATTAGTTTCAGGTTTCTCAATGTTCAATGCTCCACCTACTATGAATGCTGCTTTTAATTTTTGGATTCATAGAGTTAAAAATCGTCATGATAATATAACTTTAGACAGATGGTGCTTTTAAATTAAATATTGATAATAATCTACCATTGTCTACCCAATAGAGAACAACTGAATGATTCAAACAAAAAAAAGCCCCAAAGTCTTCGGACTTCGGGGCTTTTACAAATACAAGAATGTATTATTTTTTAACGGAATTCACCACTGCTTTGAAAGCTTCAGGATGATTCATAGCCAAGTCGGCTAATACTTTACGATTTAACGTAGAACCTGATTGGTTTAGTCCATGCATTAACTTAGAGTAGGTAGTTCCTTCTTGACGAGCACCGGCATTGATACGAGCGATCCATAGTCTACGGAAAGCACGCTTCTTGTTACGACGATCTCTAAAGGCATAACCCATTGCCTTATCTACGGCATTTTTGGCTACCGTATAAACCTTGCTACGAGCACCGAAATAACCACGGGCCGCTTTTAAAATTTTCTTACGTCTTTTTCGGGACGCTACCGAATTTACCGATCTAGGCATATTTAA
>CAZYAC010000381.1:0-4405 GCA_964645475.1 uncultured Saprospiraceae bacterium
AAATATGGAGTCTTGCAAACTACAGGCAGCCAAAGAGTCTTGAAGCTGCAAAGTATACATCGTAGAAAAAAGCGGTCGAACTACCGGACGAGGACAATCCATACACCATTCCGTCACTGGTAAATCTGCCGTCCAAGAAAATACTGGATTATTAAACCCAAAATATTGTGGTCGCAAGATGAGTTCTTCTCCTAAAGCAATCGTCTGATCATCTCCCAAATCCAATGCCTGAGATTCTTGGGTTATCAAAATTTCATCAACCGACATTTCACAATCATTGGTAACGGTTACCGAATAAGCGCCTGGTTCAGTTACGATAATCTCAGCACTTGTCTCCCCATTGCTCCAACTAAAATCTGAACCATTACTAACCGGCGCCAAAAGAAGCGTGTCTCCCGGACAAAGTGGTAATTCCCTATTATTAAAATTGACCGACAATGGCTCTACCATCAATGCGGTAGAATCTGGACGAATCAAAGTTCGAGGATCATCTGACAACGTCTCCCCGCCCAGCCGCAGTGGAAGTCCAGATAGTATGGCTTGATTTTTATAAACTCCAGCTAGATCACTTTCTAAAAATACTTTGATGACGATACTATCAATACCTGGGGTAACCATCATATTTTCGATTCGTAGTTCATCGGATCCTATGCCGCTAACCACATTACCTCCATAAGGATTTCGAGTGATTTCGGTTATGGTCATCCCGGTAGGTAGATCGTCCAGCAGGTCAATTCCGGATTGTAGGTTACCACTAAGATTAGCAATTAAAAACTGATAGCTTACTTCAGAACAAGAGACGGCGACTGGTGGACTAACCGTTTTTTGCATTTGGATATTATAGGGACAACTACAACCATCTTTACCTGGTGAAGGAGGGCCATTTTCGCGCACCACGACTGATCCAGTTTGAATATTTATTTGGTATAAATTTCGCGCATCATTTACCCCTGGACTGTTTCCATAACCCCACAAGCTTCCGAAACTATCAAAAAAAAGTGCTCCAATCCCATCTGCCTCATTAGTCGTCGGAAAGATTTCATCCTCAATCGTATTATTCTCAAGATTTATTTTTACCAACCGCTGCTGGACTGCATCAAAACTATAAATTTCTCCAGTCAGCGGATCAAAAGACATATCGGTACAAAAAACATTGCGTCCACTGGTTGTGGAAAGCGAGGTATTCGTCGTTTCAAAATTACCGGAAGCCAGATTCACCGTTGAATAAACTTCTCCACCGTTGCCTAACAAATATAAGAAATCACCATCCGGCGTTACGTCTCCAGCGTAATATGGAGGCGTACTCAATCCACTTAGAAGCCCAAGATCAAAGACCGTCCCTGTAGCATCAATTTGATATAGAAAATTAGAATTGACGGGACTCACTCCATAAATGAGATTATCCGTTACTCGATACCCCGTTCCATTGATACGAAAACCAGAAGTAGTGCCTAGCGGATTGAAGGCGACTCCTCCGGTGCCCGGATCGATTTCTAAGGTATAAAAACGACTCTGACCGTTGTCGGTAAGGGATAAAAAGAAATTCCCATTACACTCAAAAGGAACTTGACTACAAAGTGGTAGAAACGCAAAAATAGGTAGCAAATAGGCGAATAGACGGCCTAAGCAAGAATTTTGAGGGAATTTCATGCTTAAAAATAGGAAAATAAAGGGATTTTCCGCTTTTAATATTGTCAGATTTGTCTTATCTTTGCAATCCGAAATTAGGAATTGTTCAAAATATTTCAATAATGAAGAAAGATATCCATCCAACAGAATATAGAACCGTTATTTTCAAAGATGTATCCAATGAGGAAACATTTATGACCAAGTCTTGTGCTCCTACTAAAGAAACGATCACTTGGGAAGACGGTAAGGAATACCCTTTACTTAAAGTGGAGATTTCTAATACTTCACACCCGTTTTTCACTGGTAAAATGAAGTATGTAGATACCGCTGGACGTATTGATAAATTTAAGAAACGTTTCGCTAATTCTCGTTTTTCTAAGACCAAAATGGACGAAGAAGAAGGGAAAGACGCAGAATAAAAAATTCATACTTTTTTCTAAAAGTATCACTAGGCCCGAAATGTCCACGACGTTTCGGGCTTTTGTGTAGCTGATGTTAGTTTTTATAATTCATTAGGTAGGTGGTCAAAATTGTTTTTACAATAACTGCGGGTGAATTTTTTTACTGATCAAGGCATTTTAAGAAGGGATAGCCTAAGCTATCGCTGAATAAAATAACGAAGAGTAGTGACAAAAGTCGCCGCAGGTATTAATTAAATTAATTTGACCACCTACTTAAGCAAATAAAATCCTGAAAAATAGTACTTTAGCACTGACTATCGGAACCACCCCATTCTACCAGAACTGACTTTTTAAAATTTTAAAAAAAAGTGCCGAATCTTTTTGAGATAATAATTATTTGAGACTATGAAAAACGTCATTTTATTTGATAATGAAGTTTGGGATAACCTGCTACCAATTAGCTATACCCGTCCTGTGGGGGAACTTCGAGTGGGTATTTTAACCATCCGTGAAAAATGGGAAAAATGGTCCGATACTAAAGTATCTTTTATCACACAAGATCATCTTTCCGAAAAATATCCGATGACCATCCAATCAGACAATATCGTCATCAACGGTTCATTGCTGCCACTGCCCGGTATTTGTAAACTGATCGAGCAGATGGAACCCAATGAAGCACTATTACAAAACGACGAATTGATCGCAGCTCGACTCAACGAATCACAGTTTCAAAGCTTAATAGAAGATAAAGAAATTGAGGAACTACAGGGTTTTGATATTGGTGATACCCCACTTTTAAAAATCAATAATTTATGGGATATCTTTGGGAAAAATGACCAGGCGGTTAAAATAGATTTTGAACTACTCACCAAAAACAGGACCTCTCAACCACTCTCCGATACCAACCAAGTTACCGCTCCCGAACAGATCTTTCTAGAACCCGGAGCGATTGTCGAACACAGTATCTTGAATGCTAGCAAAGGTCCTATTTATATCGGTAAGGATGCACTTATCATGGAAGGTTGTATCATTCGCGGTCCTCTGGCAATGAACGAAAAGAGTATATTAAAAATGGGCGCTAAAATTTATGGCGCCACAACACTTGGCCCTCATTGTAAAGTCGGCGGCGAAGTGAACAATGTCGTTTTTACAGGGTATTCTAACAAAGGGCACGATGGCTTTTTAGGCAATAGTGTGATCGGTGAATGGTGCAATCTAGGAGCAGACACCAATGCCTCCAATATGAAAAACAATTATTCTGAAGTTAGATTATGGAGTTATGCTAAGGATCGGTTTGAAAAAACAGGACTACAGTTTTGCGGGCTGATCATGGCAGATCATTCCAAATGTGGCATCAATACGATGTTTAATACAGGAACGGTTGTTGGGGTTTCAGCAAATGTTTATGGCGGTGGTTATCCACGTAATTTCATCCCTTCCTTTTCATGGGGTGGAGATCAAAAATATACTACTTATACCCTTGATAAAGCACTGGATACCGCCCGTGCGATGATGAAGCGCCGCGATCAAGAATTGACAGAATTAGATCAGGAAATTTTAAAAGAGATTTTCATGAAAGATCGTTCTTTCCGCACCTGGGAAAAAGCTATTTTACAGTGAGACCTCCCCGCTGGAAAAAATGGATGAGTTATCTCACAGAATTTCACATAGAGGATGCCCCCAGTGATTTGAATCCAGCACTACACGTCTGTCTTGTAAATGGACGTTATCAACTTTGTACCGAAAATGCAATTTATTCTTACGCCGACTTGTACGATAATTTTTCAGGTGCCTTCGCAAAAATAAACTTGAAAGATCGGGCAATTAAAAAAGTGCTGATACTAGGATTTGGAATGGCGAGTATTCCGATTATTCTAGAAAAAATGGGGCTGGATTATACCTACACAGCTGTGGAGATTGACGAACAAGTAATTTATCTCGCTAGTAAATATGAATTACCTTATCTGCGTTCTCCCGTTCAGATGATTTGTGCCGACGCTGCACAATGGGTAGAGATAACAGAGGAGCAATTTGATTTGATTGCAGTGGATATTTTTCTGGATGATGTGATTCCGGATCGTTTTACACAATCTTATTTTTTAGAAAACACTAAAAACTTACTACGTCCTGGCGGTTTATTACTTTACAATCGACTGGCAAATACAGAGGCCGATCTAGAAAAGACAAAAATATTTTTTGAAGATACTTTTAAGAAGGTTTTTCCAGAGGGGAGATATTTAACGGTAGGAGGAAATTGGATGTTGGTTAATGAATGAATGAGGTAATGAATAATTTTTTAATTAAGAATTAATAATGACCTTCGGGAGTGTTCTAAATTTTGTGTTTTTTAAATTCAAACTCAATGTCAAAAACAA
>CAZYAC010000382.1:0-1678 GCA_964645475.1 uncultured Saprospiraceae bacterium
AAAAAGCTGAAAAGATGGACAAAAAGATCATTTGGAAGCATACTAATTATTTTAGCATAAAGTCTTTTAAAAAGCCAATCGTTTTCGTTTTATTATTTGCCATAAACTGACAACTGCTAAAATAGCAATTGCCGTCATACTCGCATATTTAATGGTTGTATAATTTCCATTTTCTACCATAATCCCAATCGCTGCCCAGATAAATACCAACGGCACCACGATTGCTTTCTGAAAGGCCATAAACGTTCCAATCACTACTAAAGCACCAATCACAACGGCAGTGATATTTACTTGTTGTTCCAACGGTAAGGATACGCCAGCCTCTGTCAGCATGAGTGCGGTAGCTATAGCCGTAGCTGCACAAATCCAACCCAGATACATTTGTGTGGGTAGGTAATACCAGTGGGTTTTGGGATGGTCTTCCAACAGGATCTGTTTACGTAAAGCAATAAATAAAACAACCAAAGCAATCAGGTGCCAAAGAATATTGGCAAATACCAACCATTGAGTATTAGTATGACTGATGGGCACAAAAGCAATGGAGGCTAGTGCCGCGAAAATTCCAGCAATAGTCGCTGTACGCAAATGTGGGCTATTTATCCGCTCAGATTTCATTTGAAACCAGCTATAGATAATCATTCCAAGAAAAATAGGACCCCAAATCGAAAAGGCATAGCCAGCAGGCTGGATCAGTACCTTAATATCATCATTAAATTGTGAATCGAAGAGGATAGCGCTACCGAAGTTTACGATTGGTACAATTAGAAAAAGAATGAATTGTAGTTTTTTCATGTCTCCTTAACATAGGAGTGGAGAAAAGGTTAAAAAAAAACTGTCGCAATTCGCAACTCTTGGGGAGCACAAAGTTACGACAGCCACCTAAAGGGTGTCACATGATCTTACCTTTTAAAAAGAAATCATGTTTATCTTAAAAAAACAACAAAAGCTTATTAATAGAATAGGGTAAAACTTATTCGTGATTTATAATTGATATTATAAAGTTACATTTTTTCTGGGAAAATCCAAAAAAATGTGACAAAAAAAATGTTAAATTTTACAGCTTTTGGAGAACATAAAGCTGTGACAGCCACTTAAATGGTGTTCTTATGATCTTCTTTAATAAGAAAAAATCATGTTTATCTTTGAATGATAGGTAAATATTATCATTGAATAGATAAAATCTATTCTTGTTGGTTTGTTTAGTATGTAATATCAATACTAAAAATTCAAAAAATGTGACAGGGAATAAATTAATTTGTTTGTAGAATGTGCTACCTGTGTTATAGTATTACTTTCGCTTACTTTGACGACGACTACTACGTTTACTTCTTCTTTCAGGAGCCGTACTATTCTTTCTACGTTTTTTTATAAAATCTCTTTTGAATTGTTTTTTTCTTTCTCCAATAAGTTTATCAACTAAATCTTCTCGTCCCATTGATTTTAGTTTGTCGCGAATGGTTTGGTGGTTTTCATTTTTATGCCAGAAGAAAAAGAGGTGTTGGTTTTTCTTTTCCTTTTTTGAAGTAGCCGCATAAACGGGTCGTAAAGTGTAGGGATGTAAACCAGAATAATAAATAACCGTACCCACGGTCATTGGAGTGGGCGTGAAGTCTTGTACCTGTTCTAATTTAAAACCCATGCTCTTTGTTTCGGCGGCGAGATTCGCCATTTCTTCTTC
>CAZYAC010000382.1:1778-4401 GCA_964645475.1 uncultured Saprospiraceae bacterium
CAGATAGATTGGTCAATCCCTTTCATTTTATACATATTGGCCGAAGGGCCACCGAGATCACTGATATATCCTTTAAAGTCGGGCATTTTAGTAATCTGATCTACCTCTTTCAGAATGGATTTTTCGGAGCGACTTGCCACAAATTTTCCTTGATGGGCAGAAATAGTACAAAAACTACAACCCCCAAAACAACCCCGGTGCATATTGACGGAAAATCGAATCATCTCATAAGCGGGAATGGCACCTCGCTTCGAATATTTAGGATGCGGCATTCGAGTGTAGTCGAGATCAAAGGAAGCGTCAATTTCTGCTTCGGTCATCGGAGGGTAGGGTGGGTTGATCATGAGATTATGATCGCCTACTGTCTGGGTTAATCGCCGAGCCTTTACTTTATTGGATTCCTGTTCGATATGTTTGAAATTAGCGGCATAAGCTTTTTTATCCCGCTGACATTTTTCGTGAGAATGGAGCTTCAGATCTTCCCAGATTTTAATTTTGGGTAATGGATCGTTTCGGAGAATTTGGATCGCGGTCTGTGGAATGGTTTTGAGCGATGCAAATGGAACCCCTTTTTGTAAGAGTCGCACGATTTCCCGTAAGGGCATTTCACCCATACCGTATACCAACATATCAGCACCACTGAGTTCAAGAATATTTGGGAATAATTTATCCGCCCAATAGTCGTAATGCGTTACGCGTCGTAAAGATGCTTCGATACCACCGAGTAATACAGGTACATCTGGATATAATTTTTTTAGAATTTTAGTATACGTCTCTACCGCATAATCTGGTCTAAAACCCGCATTACCTCCAGGCGTATAGGCATCGGTAGATCGACGGCGTTTAGAAGCCGTATAGTGGTTGATCATGGTATCCATACAACCGGAAGAAACACCAAAGAAAAGACGTGGTTTTCCAAATTTTTTAAAATCACGGAGATCATCTTTCCAGTTGGGTTGAGGAACAATGGCAACTCGAAGTCCTTCACTTTCTAATATTCTACCTACGACCGCATTTCCGAAGGCTGGATGATCCACATAAGCATCTCCAGAAATAATGATGACATCAAGTTCATCCCACCCACGGAGTTCTACCTCTTTTTTGGTGATAGGAAGCCAATCAGTAACGGGTCGGGAATTTGTTTTTTTGGACATAGCGTATTAATAGTAATTATCTAGGTAAAGATACGCATAATCTGGAGGTGGAAATATTAGAGGTTTAGTTAAGTCCGGACAATTTTTTTAAAATTTGAGTTATCCAGCTAGATATTTAAACTTGAGATAATAATAAATCTTATCTTTGTTAAGATATTTAAGTGTTGTTGAACCTGACAATATTTTGAAAATATCTCAAGATATGGTTCTTATAAAAATTAGTCTATTTGTAGTTACTATTATGTCTTTTGCGAACCCTTTGTTTGCACAGGAGCCCTTTGTCTGTGATGGAGAATATTATTTATCCCTAAGAGAAGCGGCTCCTAGTCAAAGTAAATTGTTTAAGATAGAGAGTAATGAAGATTTTAGTGAAGTTGATTTTGCAGAAATTGGACCTGATAGTTTAGGTGCCTATATAAACTCAATTGGCTACCGAAGAACAGATAATTTTATCTATGGCCTAGGTCCAGATGATTTCAATTTATACAAACTGGATAGCGAAGGAAAAGGGTTTTTATTGGACAATATTCATGAACTAGATACGCTCTGTAACTATATTGCTGGTGATATAAGCCTTGATGGGAAATATTTGATTTTAGTTGAACAGCACAGAGTCAATAATACTAACCAAGATATAGCATTAGTTTTTGTTGACCTAACAAGTCCTGAGTTTGTGGCAACCCGACTTTTATTGGTTGATGAAGATGGAGAGTCATTTGTAAGTCGTACCGCAGATGTGGCTGTTCATCCTTTTAATGGCTTATTGTATGGCTATGATCTAGTTAAAAAAAAATTAATAACCTATGATCTTGTAACAGGTGTTGCTAGCTCCGAAAATTTCTTGACTGATGAAGACCAGCCAAGATCACTAGGGGCACTTTTTTTTAATGAATTTAGTCAGTTACTTGGTTACGGACGTCAGAAAGATAGTTTATTACAAAATACGCTATTTGAGATAGATATTAATACGGGTTTAGGAGAGGTTTTAAAAGTTGGTCCGAATACCAGAGGGAATGATGGTTGTAGATGTATCAGTAGTATTGGAATTCAAAAAATAGTGTGGCCAACACAGACAGTTCCTTGTACAGAAGTAACTTATACTATTAGAATTTCTAACTCCACTGGAGCAAGCATTGAAAACGTATCATTAACCGACACCTTAGATACGAACTTACGTTTTTTATCCTTAGCATATAATCCATTTTTAGGAAGTTTTGATTTTGATTCGCTAAACAATGTACTTCAATTTTCTAATCTAACACTTTTGCCAGGAATTGATTCGATTGTTTTTACCGCTTTTGTAGAAGTAACTACTGATGAGGGAGTAATTTATAATCAGGCTGAAATAACAAATCCTTCTACTGGTCAGGAATCTATCATTGGTTCAGATTACCCCCAGACCATCGAAAGAGGTGATCCAACTCCTTTAGAAATCCTAGAATCTCTGGAGGTAAACGAAATTTACCATG
>CAZYAC010000383.1:0-3100 GCA_964645475.1 uncultured Saprospiraceae bacterium
CGAAAATATTCTAAATTGATGGCCCCTGGTGCACTCAAAATCATAAAGGATCCTAATAGTGTCACAATAGAAGTTATGGTGGTAAGGTCTCCGTTTTGTCCGGTACTCAAATATCCTGTAATTACGGGCAGCAAAATAAACCCAATTGCTTGTCGCGATAAATTAGAAAGGGTATAAATCGACATGGACTTCCACAGATTCATATCGTTTGCTGATTTTTGTTAAGATAATTTTGAATTCCTTCGACAACGAGTTCGTGACTATGACCCTCCTTTGAAGTGCCGATGGTTGCATCGTAATAACGGATTTTCTCAGGAGACATTTCGGGATTGGGTTGTAGGTCTTTGATTTGCCTGATCAATTGCGCTTCGTTGGTGGCTTCGGGAACCAAGCCGTTTTTGACAAAACCGTACATATCTTCCGTCTTTCCATCGGAATCAAACTTATAATAGACAGCAAGAACGTTTAACAACGCCGCTTCATAATGAATGGAAGTATTACCAGCAATGACCAAATCTTGGGTTAATAAAAATTTAAAAGGATTTTCTTCTCTACTATTAGAGATAGCCACTTCGGACGGAATATCAATGGTACGTTGGTCGCTAGGATGGGGGCGGTATGTAATTTTATGATCGGGGAACGCTTGTACCAATGTCTGAAGTAGTACCTCAATGCTTTCAGCAGGATCAAGGAGATTGGCGCACAGCCCAATTGATTTTATTGCTGTTATCTTTTTTTTCTGACTTAGATAGGGAGTTACCCTCGGAACTCCGACTAGTTTAACGATGCCTTCTACGGGCCCTGCCAATTGATATTTATCCAATGAATCTTGCCCTTCTAAAAAACTGACACTAAATTTTAGAGGTGGAAAATCAGGACGAACACAAGCGTGCTGCACATAAAAAGTAGGGATGTTTAATTTATTGGCTGCCAGCAGCAAGGCTCGAGATTCAATGGTATGATCATTCGAAAAACTAATGGCTCGAGGTGGGTGTTTTTTTAATAAATACAAACAGGATTCATACTGGCCCATCGATCTTACTGCCGCATCCCAGCAACGTCTAACAGGATAGTTGTCGGAATAAATCAAATTAATGAGCGTTGGAATATTTTTTAAAAAATAAAAAAAGTGAAAAGGTAGAAATAATTGGATGATGGGAATACCAATTTTAGAAAAATTATAAGGGGTAACAAATACGGTATTTCTAATTTCGTCTTTAATAAAGGTGAGACTATTTAGATTATTATCACCAATCACATAAATCCAGTGAGCACCTGCTAGTTTTTTTTGGTAAATAGTTTTTTTACCGAAATAATAAACCAAATTTTTTATGGACTTAAGAACGGAATTCTTCGCTCGATTAAGCTGCTCTTTTCTGCCAATTCCGTACAAAGTTCTTCGAGCTGGTAAGGCAAATAGCGCTACCGTTTCAGAAAGATAAAGGTGAAGAATATCTAAATAAATACGTTGTTTATCGGTCATTCCTATTGTATGTAATGAATAATTAATAATTTTAGAATGAATAATGCTGCTTCTTTCTTAGTTTTAAATAGTTAATATTGAGCACAATCATTGTTAATTAAAAAGAAATACGATAGAAGGCATTATTAATTATTCATTAAAACCATTATTCATTAAAAAAATTAAAGCTTGACAAGACTCACTTGCTTACGCAGTACGCTACAAATAAATTCTATTTCCGACGGTTGCAAACTTAAATAACTTGGCAAACAAATACCGCGTTTTGATACCTGATCCGCTACCGGATATTTTTCCGATCTTAGATATTGCTGATACGGTGGCATCTCATGCAATGGATAAAAAACAGGACGGGTCTCAATCCCATTTTGCTGCAACTTACCAATCAGTGCATCTCGATCTAATTCACAATTATCCTTTAATACAATGGTATAAAGCCAATAAGTATTGGTCACATAATCAAAGTCAGCAGGTAATTGGAATTCAGGAATGTCTTTTAATCCTTCGTTATATAATTTTCCCAACTCAACTTTACGAGACACGATCTCTTCGACTCGTTCCATCTGGGCCACCCCGATGGCAGCTTGTAAATTCGTTAGTCGATAATTATAGCCAACGAAATTATGCCAATATCTCTTGTTTTTATCCATTCCATGATCTCGTAAAACAAGCGCTTTTTGATAGGTAGCTTCATCTTGGAAGAGTACCATTCCACCTTCTCCAGTAGTAATCGTTTTATTACCATAAAAGCTAAAGGTTGCCACATCACTCATACTACCCGCTTTCTTGTTTTTGTAAATACTACCGATCGCCTCAGCTGCATCTTCCACAATCAATAACTGATGTTCTTTTGCGAGGGCGGTGATGGCATCCATCTCGGCAGGTAGGCCATACAAGTGTACGGGCATGATTGCTTTCGTTTTTGGGGTGATCGCCCGAGCTGTTGCTTTAGGACAAATATTCCATGTAGCCGCATCTATATCGACAATTACGGGGGTAGCACCGCAGTATATGATCGCGTTAATACTAGCCGCAAAAGTAAGATCGGGAACGATAACCTCGTCGCCTTCGCCAATGCCCAGTGCCTCCAGAGCCAAGTGTAGTGCGACTGTACCATTGCTCACTGCCGCTGCATAAGGAACGCCGCAATATTTAGCGACCATGGTTTCAAAATCACGGACATATTTTCCCGCCGAAGAAATCCAGTTGGTTTTAATACAATTGGTTACATACTCCAATTCGTTTCCACCTAAGGCTGGTTCTGAAACTGGGAAACGATTATAGCGATGGATACAAGCGTAGTCGACAGGACGACCTGTCTCATCTAATAGCGGAATATGACGAATTCGTTGATCGAGTAATTTTAGTAATTCTTCTCGGGGAGTATCAACGGAGCGGCTCGTGAAATTGGTATTCATGGCTTCACCTGCCTTAGTCGTTAAGGTTTGTCGGTTCATAAATGCTCTTCGAATATCTCCATCTGTGAGTATACCGACGAGTTTTTGGTCTTTATCTACGACAAAGCAAATACCTTGAGCCGAAGCATCAATAACCTTAAGAACGGTTTCTAGTGAGTCCGTTTTCTGAACGAGTAATTGATCAATTGTTGGTGTCATATTT
>CAZYAC010000383.1:3200-4376 GCA_964645475.1 uncultured Saprospiraceae bacterium
CTGGATTTGTTTTTTTATGGCCGCAATGCTCTGCTTTTTAACTTCCAAAACGTGTGGAATGTTGCTGAAAAGTGGCATAAACTGACTAAACCAGTAGCCAGGTTCGATGGGTTGATTATTGTCTAGCTCACCAGCATTGTCACTATGGTGCACCGCTCGTACATAAGGAGTTACTATTTTTACCGCTTTTTCGGGGGAGAAATTTAGCGTATTGGCTGAAACTTTCAGATGTGCGGTGTCTAGCAAAATACCTAGTCGAGGATGATTGATTTCCTTTATTAACCGCTGCATTTCGTGTGGATCACTACAAAGGAGTGGAGATTCGCCATGGACGTTAAGATTCATCTTTGCAGTTACATTATTCTCAATATAAAAATCCAACCCTAGCTCCTCAGCGAGTGGTAGAATGGTGCGGATAGCGTCCAAAAATAATTTCCAGTGCTTTTTTCGATCAATTCGATCGGTTGATTGTCGTAGTTTTTGTCCCAAGTCTGCTGGTTTTGGATCAATGCAAAAACCGGCGTGGGCACAATAAAAAGAGGCGCCTCCTTTTTTACTCCAACGTAACCCTTTAAGAACATGCTCAATAGACTGGGTGCGAATGAGTGGATCTCCGCTGGCTAAGTTTAAAACAAAAGGAATAGCGGGTGCAGGAAAGTAATTATGGACCAGCTTAGGATGCGGGTATTCTTGAAATAGCATTTCCATATCTTCCCGGTAGGGTAGCGCAGAACTAAATTCTAAAGCGAAATTTTCTGATTTAGACTGGTTAAGCATAGTCACGGGATCGGTCCCATAGAAGGCCATGGAGCTGACAAAAAACAAATTAGTGCTGCTGTTCATTTAAAAGATAAAGGTGAATAAAGGCCAATAAGACTTGAATAATTCAAAGCTAAACAAAAATAGCCAACCGAACAGGAGTCCGGTTGGCTAATTTTTTTGTGGTCTGGTGTAATTGAAGCCACATATAATTTTGTATGAAAATAGCCCTTCTTTTGACTGTATTTATATTTAAGTCTTAGTGAGGTAATTCAAAAGTAAATAGAATTAAAGGAAATTGTGTAGAAAATTTTGCCATAAACTGGAATTTGGATAAAGGATTTTTTGTCAAAAAAAATAGTTTTATTTTGGGTTAATTGAATATTTACGTTTGAAAAAGAGAAAAAACTGTAAAAA
>CAZYAC010000384.1:0-4365 GCA_964645475.1 uncultured Saprospiraceae bacterium
TATTTAAAAAATCAGCGGTAAAAAGAACCAAATTTTCAGGATTGAAAAGGAATATTGACTTTCTTAATACGGATTAGGCGTAGGTGGGTAATACATTTATTTCTCCCCAAAATTGGGTGATAGAGTTAAGCGTTCGAGTGAAATCATTGATGTCAATAGGCTTACAAACATAGGCATTAGCACCAAAATCGTAACAGGTCTTAACATCGTTTTCGTGGGTAGAAGAAGAAAAAACAACCACTGGAATTTTCTTGAAATCGTCGTCCAAAGAAAAAGTACGTAGAACATCTACGCCACCCATTCGGGGCATATTAAGATCAAGTAGAATTAAGGCAATGTCTTCAAGCGGATTTTCTTGAATATAGTTGACCAGTTCTTGTCCATCAAAAAAATGAACTAGATCAAGCGGAAGACCGATTTCTTTGAGTGCCATTTTAGTAAGTTCTACATCGGCAAGATTATCTTCCGCTAGTAATATTTTCTTTCTTTTGACCATTAGATTGAAAGGTTAGGTAATTATTTTAGGTTATTATTAAAAATATTTTTTAAAAACATTGGGAAACATACAGGAATGACAAGTCAGCCTGTTATCGGCTATAAAGCAAATACTGTTCTACAACAGCTATTAAAATTTCGTAAAAATAGATAATAGTGACAGGATATTCATTAAAATTTAATCAAAAAATATAATATTGTTCAAGAATTATACTATTTCATGTGATACTTTAATGCAAATATCGTGCTAGTTAAAACATTAGGAATTGTCTTTAGATCTGTTAAATTTTCCGAAACAAGTATCATAACGGATATTTTTACGGAAGAACTTGGGCTCCGTTCTTACATCATAAGTGGTGTAAGAAGCAAGAAGGCAAAGGTCAGTGCAGGTCTATTACAGGTGATGTCACTGGTCGAAACAGTCGTCTATCATCGAGAAGATAAGGACCTTTGTCGCATTAAAGAGATTAAGGCCGCCTATCTATTCGAATCTATTCCTTTTAACATCCAAAAGGGAGCGATTGGATTATTTTTATTAGAAATAATGCAAAAAACAATCAAAGAAAGAGAAAAAAATCAATCACTATTTACCTTTCTTTTTAACACAATTTGCTATTTGGATGAAACGAAAGACCCCATTTATAATTTTCATTTAGCCGTGATGCTAAAGCTGTCTGCCTACTTAGGATTTTTTCCTTCCGGAACCTATTCCGAACAGACGCCTTTTTTCGATATGCAGGAAGGTTCTTTTACCGCTGTTCCTCCCTTGAACAATAATTATCTAGAAGGAGAACTGAGTCGATTATTAGGTGTTTTTTTAAAAACAAGTATTGAAAATGCGCATGAGATAAAACTCAATCGCCAAGATCGTGAAAAATTGCTCACGGGGATAATTAACTATTATCGTTTTCATGTGGAAGGTTTACCAGAGATAAATGCACATAAAATTTTGAAAACTGTATTGAGTAACTGACCGATCCCAACGAAGGAGGGTGACGTACGACAGTGCGTCAAGGGAAGGCACCGCAAAAGCGGACGGGATGGCCAATGACAATGCATCAAGTGAAAGAACCGTAAAGTGTGCGGAGTGCTAAAGAAAAGGACCTCCAAGTAAATCCTAACCCTATTTTAACAACTTTTACAATAACCACGAAAGACAAAACGTTCTTTAATCTTCATATCCTGTGCTATATCCTAAAAACAAAGCGGTAGAACTTCCACAATCATGAATAATAAGCAATCAGAAAACACTCTGAAAAAAGGATTGTCTCTTAAATGGCAAACGTTTAAGACTAAATCTCCCCGTTTGGCCAAAGGAGTAAAAGCATTTTCCTTTCTTCCACTCATCGGAATTGTATTCGTTGGAATGCTATTTTTATTGGTCTATTTCAATGTATTTGGTAAGGTGCCAACCACTCAAGATTTGCGTCATATTGAAAATAGTACCGCTTCTGAAATTTACTCTAGTGATGGTGTAATGCTAGGAAAGTATTATACCGAAAACCGAATAAGTGTTCCTTACGAAGATATCTCTCCTTACCTTGTTAATGCCTTAATTGCTACAGAAGATGCTCGTTTCTTTGACCACAGTGGAGTGGATGCGAGGGCGTGGTTGAGAGTGATCGGTAAAACGATTATGCTCAGCGATGAGTCAGCTGGTGGTGGTAGTACCCTAAGTCAACAATTAGCAAAAAACTTATTTCCGCGAAAGCGTTATAAATTATTTTCTATTCTGATTAATAAAATTAGAGAAACTTACGTCGCCCGCCGTTTGGAAAAAGTTTATTCTAAAAATGAACTGATCAGTTTATACCTTAATACCGTTCCCTTTGGTGGGAATATCTATGGGGTAGAAGTAGCGGCGCGTCAGTTTTTTAATAAAACCGCCAAAGAGATATCACCGGAAGCTGCTGCTGTATTGGTCGGAATGCTAAAAGCCAATACGTACTATCATCCAGTAAGACATCCCGAACGAGCCCAAAAACGCAGGAATGTGGTCCTGCAGCAAATGGAAAAGTATGAGTATATCTCCACACAAGAGAGAGATTCATTGAAGGCCATTCCTCTAAAATTGGACTATCGAAAAGAAAGCCATCATGATGGTCTGGCACCTTATTTTCGTGAACACCTCCGTGGCGAACTAGCAGAATTAATTAAAGCTTATGAAAGACCAAATGGCGATAATTACAATATGTATACGGATGGTTTAAAAATTTACACGACCATTCATTCTCGTTTGCAGACCTATGCCGAAAAGGCGCTGACGGATCATTTGGCCAAACTTCAAAAGACTTTTGATCAACACTGGAAAGGACGAAAAGTATGGGGCGACGATTCGGTTATTGAAAAAGAAGTACGGAAATCAGCTCGGTATAAAAAATTAAAAAACGCAGGTAAATCCAAAGACGAGATAAAAAAGAGTTTTGAGACACCAGTCAACATGACGATTTATAGTCCTAAAGGTGAGCTACGTAAAAAGATGTCTCCACTGGATTCTATTCAATTTTATTATAGTCTATTGAATGCTGGATTTTTAGCCATGAATCCTCGGACTGGAGAAGTGCTCGCATGGGTGGGTGGTATCGACCATAAATACTTTCAGTATGATCATACGCAGTCCAAACGTCAAGTTGGTTCCACATTTAAGCCCATTGTTTACGCTAGTGCGATCCGAAAAGAATTATTGCCTTGCACTTATTTTGACAACCGACAGATAACTTATACTGATTATGAAGACTGGAAACCACAAAATGCCGATGGTGTGTACGGAGGCGTTTATTCGATGGCAGGAGGTTTAAGAAACTCAGTCAACTCTGTCGCCGTCAATCTTATCATGCAAACGGGTGTCGACCCTGTTCGGAAACTGGCTCAAGAAATGGGTATCAAAAGTGAAATCCCAAAAGTACCCGCCATTGCACTTGGAGCCACGGATGCATCTCTTTACGAAATGGTACAAGTATATAGTACCTTTGCGAATCGAGGTATTCGTAAAAAACCGATTTATTTGACACGTATTGAAACGACAGACGGTAAAGTGCTCTACGAGGCCGCTCCTGAAGAAAAAGGAACTCACATACTGGAACCCAATGAGGCCGATATCATGGTAAGAATGATGGAAGGCGTGGTGGATAGCGGAACAGCTCGAAGATTAAGATCTGTATATAAACTCAATGGTAGAATTGCTGGAAAAACCGGCACCACTCAATCGCAGGCCGATGGTTGGTTTATTGGTTTTACGCCGGAGATGGTTGCAGGCGCTTGGGTAGGAGGACAGTCTCCCAAGGTTCGGTTTAGGAGTTTATCTTTAGGACAAGGTGCGAATACGGCTTTACCAATCTGGGGTAAATTTGCGGTAGCGGCTAACCGGGATAAAGACTTTAAAAAGTGGCAGCGTAGCGTATTTCCTGTACCTTCGGTGGAGATATTGGAATTACTTGATTGCCCAGATTTTGCGGAAGAAAGACCACCCGAACTGACCGAAGAAGAGGAAATTATCGAAGAAGTAGTAGAAGGGATTAATTCGCAAATCGATAAACTATTAGAATCCTTTAAAAAGAAAAAATCAAACAGAGAAAAGGGAAATAAAAAAACTGAAAAAGAAAGAAAAAAAGAAGAGAAACGAAAACGAAAAACGAAGCGCAAGAAAAAAAGAAAGAAATTTTTTGATAAGTTATTTGGTGGTTAAGATAATTAATAATGGGTTTGTTAATGAAGAATGAAGAATGAAGAATGAAGAATGAAGAATGAAGAATGAAGAATGAAGAATGCCCGCGACCGTGAAATTTTTTTCTAAAAAAATATGTTTGTACGCAGACCGGGACTGTTCAGAAAAGTGTGTCAAATTTAATTTGAAATTTCAATAACAAATTC
>CAZYAC010000385.1:0-4361 GCA_964645475.1 uncultured Saprospiraceae bacterium
TTTAGGCTCACATTCCAATGTTCTATGCAAAAATAGGTCATTCTACCCTACCCTTACCAATCAAAAGTATAATAAAACCCTACAAAAGTATATTAAACCAACCCCTTTGCTATAAAATGTAATATTTCATCGAAAAAACGCCCCTATATTTGTTCTATACAAGGCAGTATTTGCACCTACAATAATAATTTAAATATCTAAATTAAAAATATCGAAGAAACCCTTACTTGTTATAATTTATTGACCCGATTGACGATTAGTTAGATACGCTGATCGTTGGTTATAAAATCATTCATTATGAAAAACAAGTTTTGGATATTTATCACGATAGCACTCTTAGTCAGTGCATGCCAAGGCGAAGATTATTATGAAGGCATCGATCCCGAAACAGGATCTTTTGTAGAAGACGATTTTGGATCGGATGATACCGCAAATGATCATCCTTCTGACGATCATGATCACGGAAGCGATGGAGAATCCGTTCTTACTACTTACCGCATCAATGGAGACGACCTTGATAAAATAAAAGATCACAACGTCGATCCCAAGTACCAATCTTTCCAACAAGATTATGCTAAACATTTAGCTATGTGGCAGTTTGTCACTCGGTTAATTCCGTACGAATTTCGTGGACGGTTAGCCGAATTTGAAGTCTTTCATGGAGAAAATGATTTGTTAGGATACGTTGCTCCAGTCAATGATGGTGATTTAAGTCGCTGGAAATTTGCACTTGCAATTGATGCAGCAAATAATCTAGAACAAATTGATTTTAAAGACTTTTTCACCTACGTAGTCATTCACGAATATGGTCATGTGCTCACCCTCAATGAGTCTGAAATAAGAATCAACTACACGAACTGTAATACCTTTGAAACACAAGAAGGTTGTACAAAAACTAATTCGTTCATTTACCAAAACTTTCAAATTGGTTGGTCTGATATTTATGAAGAGTTTAATCAACTAAACGAGGGAGATACCTTTGATTTTTATGAAAAATATAAAGATCGATTTTCTAGTGACTACGCGGCCACAAATCCGGGAGAAGATATAGCGGAGGTTTTTACTTTTTTTGTTATAAGCGAAGAAGCACCTCAAGGAAATACCATTGCTGATCAAAAAATCAAAGCCATGTATGACCGACCCTACCTCATAGATTTGAGAGAAAAGATCCGACAAAACCCAACTGTCCGAACACTTAAAGCAGACCGTTGGTTAAACCACCCGCTACGCAAAAAATTTAAAATTGGTAATCATCAATATCCTGCTGCCTAAAAAATAAATTTAAATTTTTCCTACAATACGCTCTGCTACTACTGAAAAGAATCAAGTCCTTTTGTTGATTCTAACGGCCAGAAATATATCTAAACTTTTGGTCCGTATTACTAGACTTGGCCTTTTGAAAAGTCTACTGCAAAAACTGATACTTCAACAACTTCAACAACTTCAATTAAAAAAAACAACATGAAAAATTTAATTTTTTGTCTAAGCATTTTAACTCTTTTACTTTGTCTCTATTCTTGTAATGAAGACGAAAATTTAGCACCGGAAAACACTCCAGAAACAGCCCTTACGGAATCTCCACTGCAAGGAGAAGATCGTACTTGTAGCATGGAAAAACATATGAGTCGATTAATGACTGATTCCAAATATCGAAAAGCGCACCAGGAAAAATTTGCTCGACTAGAAGGGTATGCTGCCGAACGAAGTGCTGTATGTAATGATCCGGTGACCCTACCAATTGCCATTCACTTTCAAGGAGTTAGCAATCCTGATGTAGGTTGTTTGCGGCAACTAGCCATTTCGCAAATCATGGTACTCAACGCAGATTTCCAAGGAACCAATAGTGATATTACCAACTGGGATAACAACGCTTCTAATTCTTTTCCCGGGATCAGTAATGGAGACGCCTGTGTTGAATTTTGTTTACCAACACAAGATCACCCTGCTGGTTTCAATCTAAACAATGGAGATCCTGCGGTGACCATCAACCAAACCAACGGCGATAATGCCAATCAATGGAGTGGTTATATAAATATTTTTGTACGAGCCAATTTAGGTGCCTTGGGTTATTCTCCTTTAGGAGGGAGTGGGAATGGCGACGGAGTAACCATTGATGCAAATGCTTTTGGAACAGGTACTGGTTGTGGTTCGGTCTCACCAAGTAGTCCATACGATTTGGGAAGAACCTTAACGCATGAGTTGGGTCATTATTTACTCCTTGACCACGTATGGGGTGGTAATGGAGGCTGTAATGATGACGATCAAGTTAGCGATACCCCTGTTTCAAATCAGCCTTATTATGGTTGTCCAAATATTGGTGCCAGTTCTTGTTCCAGTACGGATATGCACATGAACTACATGGACTACACTAATGATGCCTGTATGTATATGTTCTCTGCCGGTCAAGTAACACGAGTAGAAGGTTATGTTAATACTAGTCTACAAAATGTTGTGGCAAAAGGAAATCAAATTTGTGGTGGTACGAACCCTCCTACGCCTACTTGTACAGATGGGATTCAGAACGGGAATGAAACGGGTATCGATTGTGGTGGTCCAGATTGTGATCCTTGTACCACAGCTCCTACTTGTACCGATGGAATTCAAAACGGAAATGAAACGGGTATCGATTGCGGAGGTCCGGATTGTGATCCTTGTAGCACAGCTCCTACTTGTACCGATGGAATTCTAAATGGAAATGAAACGGGTATCGATTGCGGAGGTCCGGATTGTGATCCTTGTAGCCAGCCTGCAACCTGTGATGCCCCTGATGGTGTAATGGCAACGGAGATCAGTAGTACTAGTGCCTTAATCAGTTGGGATGCCGTAGATGGTGCAGTGAGATATGTTGTTCGATATAAAATAATTGGTCAAAATCCATGGAAGTATCGCAGTACAACAACAACGGAAAGAGAACTAGAAGACTTAGCATCAGGAACAAGGTACCGTTACAGAGTTCGTACAATTTGTGAAGATGGAAAATCAAAATGGAGCGATCCTCAAACATTTATTACTGACTCCAATATTTCTACTGAATGTACAGATAATGAATTACAGTTTGATTTAACCTTAGATTATTACGGAGAGGAAACGAGCTGGGAAGTTTTTAACGAAAATGGTTCTGTGGTTTATAGCGGTGGGAATTATCCTAATTTTCAAGAAGGGTTTAGTATTCAGGATGATTGGTGTTTAGAAGATGGATGTTATACTTTTGCGATCTATGATGATTACGGTGATGGCATCTGTTGTGACTACGGCGAAGGGTCTTATACCATTGCAGATGGAAATGGAAATGTTCTATTTGAATCAGATGGTTATTTCTCTTACGTAGAATATGTAGACTTTTGTTTGGGATTTGACTCTTTCAATAGTGTACAAAATCGTAAGGGTAAGAAAGCGAGAAATCCCGTTAAGAAAAGAATACCTGGTGCATCCAGAGAGTAGTAGCTTTTAATTGGATTTATGAGAGATATCCCGGATTTTAGTTTAGGCTAAAGTTCGGGATTTTTTGAATTGCGTTGAGCGATTCCGGGATAGGTTGTGGTTGAGAATTATCCTTTATTATTTCGTTTCTGATTTTCCAGCCATAACCCTAATGGAATTAAAAAATGGCCGACACGAAATAAGAAAGCGAAACTTGTTTGGTGTAAATGTTCTCCAATATTCTCAAAATCGAAATTGGTCCAGATACGAGCAAGGGCGGTTAAAAATCCCCAAACGACCATGTAGAGCAAAGCTGGACGAGCGAATTTTGGAAGAAAGATTAAGATAGCCACCAGAAAATCTAAGACTCCCATCAACTTTAAAAAATTAGAAGCAGTGCTGTCCGACCATCCCATTATTTCTATTGTCATTTCCATGAAGGTTCCTGGTTGTGGGTAATAGCCGATAGCATAAAGTCCATGACAAATAAAAGTGAGGGCTGCTGCTAGTTTTAACCAAAAAATAAACCGCGGACTAGGTTCTGGTCGGTAGATCAAATAATAGAAAAAAAAGGGTAAAGAAAATTGTAAGGAATATTCAAAAAATTGTCCAAGGCTATAAAATTTTTCTTTCCATAATAAAAGCGCTAAAAATATCAACCCGACACCACCCACTAATACCAGTCGCTGCAAAATCCGAGGTATCCATTTCATCCCTAAAGTAATGACTCCACACACTAGATAAAACCAACCAAATCCGTTAATAACCTGATTGATACCATCGTCAACTACAAGGCTATTGATATATTCTTCCCAAGTTAGTGACGAGAAAAAAGCAATAATTCCGGACATGATCTGCTCATCCCAAAGTAAAGTTCGGAAAGGAGCATCCCAAAAAAGATGCTGGTAGGCGCGACCGAAGAAAACGGCGGCGGTCGATAG
>CAZYAC010000386.1:0-4339 GCA_964645475.1 uncultured Saprospiraceae bacterium
GTGCTTTATTTTTGGCCCCTAATTGGTTCGCTGTTTGAATCCCAATATCAAAAGCTTGTGGAGCATTTCCTCCTACGTTGTCATATTTTTCTACGGCTTCGACAGCTTTGGCAAAATTACTTTCACGAGCATAAATCGCAGAGAGATAATAATAGGCTGGACTGTACTTGATATTTAAATCTACCGTTTTTTCGAAATATTTTTTTGCTTCAGCCGTGTTGCCAGTATTGTTATGATACACCCCTTGATAATAGGCACCGCTAGGATAAGAATCAGAAAGGGCAGCTAATTGATCCGCATATTTTTTCACAAGCGCATTGTCCTGCATATTGATGGCATTCTTAATGGCATTCTCTAAGGTGGATTCATTGGTAGGATCTACTTGTAATTGCTGTTCATAGAGGCGAGCAGTTTCAGCAAAGTCTCTAGTCTTGGCTACTTGGGCGGCTTCCGCATCGAAGTTGGCTACTCGCTTGGTGATGACACCTATTAATACGCCGTCCACTCGCTCTTCATAAACAACGTCAGCAGGAGGAAAGTGACCATTATCAATAAGACCTTTGTCCACAAATCGCGAAATAAACATAAAATAATCCGTTGGATATTTATAACGATCAGAATAGGACAGATAACCCGGTGTTACATTGGGTGCTAATTGGTTCATATAATGTTTGAACGGTTCATAAGCATTCGTCCTTATGATCATCTTTTCTCCGGCTTTGATTCGGGGTTCGTTTTCCATCAACCAATCCGTCATATTTTTTACGGAAACCATCCAGTAATCCGTTTCGTATTTTCCATAGGCGTTTTGTAGACCACCTGAAAGCTCGTTAAAATATAATCCTTGATAAGGATGATTTTTGACCATCCAGAAAGTTGGAATAGCTAGCAAGATAGCCAATACACCCGAAGCTACATACGCAGGTACTCCTGGTTTAAAACTAATCAACCGGTGCCAACCCCACGCTGCCAGTGTGGCAAGAACAGGCATTACAAATAAGAAGTGACGCATCCCATCATAGAGTTGAGAGCCTTTATAGATCGCGTATCCTACCGGAAAAATAGCGGTAAACGCCAAAAATCCAAGGATCATTCTTTTATTTAAATTAAATTTTATAAAATAAAAAATCAGGAATAATACCAGTCCTAGAAGCAAAAATATAGGAGCGGTAATCATGATCCAATGTGGGATATAAGACCAAGGCAATTGATCAGACCACAAATGTTCTCCGTTAAATAACATTCTAATACTAGTAGAGAAATTCGACATTTCACTCAACGCCGTAAACGGGTTACTAAAGGGTGCTTCTCGAGCGTAAGGCCAATAGATCATACCAGCAAAATAGCCACCGACGACTACCGTCAATCCAGTTAAAAAAGTTCGGCTTACTACTTTCGAATTTTTTAATAAAGGTCTTAAATCACTTTTCAACAAATAAGAAAGAATCGTAAATAATCCGAAATAAGCAATTAACAAAATCCCCCCTACCCTGACATTAATAGCTGAGGCAATTCCGAGAATTAATAACAAAATTGTTTTCTTACTTGGCCGGGGCAATTGTTCCATAAACCGCAGCATATACAGCAACGTGAAAACATAAGCGGCAGCAAAGGGAATATCTTTAGGATTGTTCATGGCATGACCGAAGATCCGAGGTGCCAAAACGATAAATAGAAGGCCAAAAAATCCAGCCCTCCAACTACCAGAAACCTGCCGCGCTAATAGTCCGGTAAACAGCATGAGCAAAAAGCCAACTAAACTATTTAAAACGTGTCGTAAATCATAAACATCCCAGGAGGGAAACCAGCTATGAATCCGTGCCGTGAAATAATCAAACATTCCACCATAATAATAGAGATTGCGATAATTGAGTGCACTATCATCTTTTCCGTTTGTATCAAACCAAGCCATTACTTTTTCGCCATATTCTTTTTGCACGTGTTCATCACCTGTGATTCCATAATCAAAACTCAGCATTGGCATCAGAAAGAAGAGGGCAACAGCAGTCACTAAAAATAAAAGTCGGTAGTAAGAAGGATCACTGGGATTCCAAGATTTGTTTTTTAATTCTGCGAGTGGTTGTTTAACAAAAAAGTCCCAATTGACGCGAAGTGAAATAAAGACCGTTTGCCAAAACATTTTAATGCTATCTGTCAGCAGATTGATTTTAGAATCTTCCATGGCGTCCCATTTAACCGGCATGGATTTAATATCAAAGCCAGCCAATTTTGCTCGATAAAGCAATTCCACATCGTGGGCCCAGCCATTAGAACGTAAATCACCGAAGAGTTTTTGGGCGGCTGCCTTGGGATATAATTTAAACCCACATTGGGTATCTCGTAAATTGAGGTTGGTAAAAAGCTGAATAAAAAAGTTAAAAATCCAACCAGCTAATCGACGAATTCCTTGCGACGCTACTTTAGAGTCCGCATGTTCGCGCGATCCAATTAAAATTTCTTGTTCGTTGAATGTTTTTTTAGGTAGTTGTTTAAGCCATTTCTTTAGTTCTTGTGGCTGAGTGGCCATATCTGCGTCCAGCGTTAGTACATAATCACCTGTCGACTTGGCAACACCAGCTTTAAGTGCACCACCTTTTCCGGCATTTTCAGGTAACTTAACGAAGGTAAAACTCGTATTTCCAGAAAAGTTTTCGGAAAATTTTTGGTCTATGATTTTTGCTGTATCATCCGTACTACCATCATCAACCAAGATAATTTCGAGTGGACTGGACCACTTTTGATCGAAAGTTTTGAGGGTTTTAAGGAGATGATCTAGACGCCCCGCCTCGTTATAACAAGGGATGACAAGAGAGACCGTACCCTTGTACTGAAGTGATGTGATTGATTTTGCGGGTGTTTTACCCTTGCTCTTTTTTTTACTCATCTAATTTTAATTGGCAAAACAGTGGCAAATATAGGGAAAAAATCTACATTTATGGGTAGCTTTGTGACCGCTTATGATACTTATCTTACGTTTACCGGATCTACTTTCCTCAGCAATGGTAACATAAGCTTCTACCGACCAAATTAAGAACCAATTTATATTAAAAAAACATTCTTTTTTTCATTATCTTAATTTAAAAAATATGCCTACCACTTCACCGCAAGTACTTGCTGAACGGATTACTCGAATGAAGGAATCTGCTACCCTAAAAATGTCCCAAATGGCAAGGGATCTGAAAGCTAAAGGCCACGATGTGATCAGTCTGAGCATTGGAGAACCTGACTTTGATACACCACAACATATTAAAGAAGCAGCCATTAAGGCGCTAAATGATGGTTTTACGAAATACACCCCGGTTCCAGGTTTACCTCAAATAAGAGAAGCTATTTCTACAAAATTCAAAAGAGACAATAATCTGGATTATTCCCCAGCACAGATCGTAGTTTCAAACGGTGCAAAACAATCCATTGCAAATCTTTCTTTGACCTTACTCGACGAAGGTGATGAGGTGATTATCTTGGCTCCGTATTGGGTTTCCTATTATGAAATTGTCCGATTAAGTGGTGCAAAACCTGTGATTGTATTGGGTGGAATTGAAAATGATTTTAAGGTGACCGCAGATCAAGTAGCTGAGGCTATCAATGAAAATACCCGGATGGTACTTTTTTCGAGTCCTTGTAATCCAACCGGTTCCGTTTACCAAAACGATGAGCTCGAGGCCATGGCCAACGTGATTGCAAAACATGAGGAAATTGTGATTGTCTCGGATGAGATTTACGAATACATCAATTTTTCCGGTAAGCATGTCAGTATTGGTTCTTTTCCTCAAGTCAAAGATCAGACGGTCACCATCAATGGATTTTCTAAAGGCTTTGCAATGACCGGTTGGCGTTTAGGATATATCGGCGCGCCTTTATGGATTGCAAAAGCTTGTACAAAAATTCAGGGGCAATTTACCTCAGGGGCGACCGCTTTTGGTCAGATGGCGGGAGCACATGCCTTGTTATCGGATATGACACCGACCCACGAAATGCGTGCAGCGTTCCTGAAGCGTCGAGATATGGTGATTGAATTGCTAGAACAAATTCCAGGAATGCAAGTCAACCGACCAGAAGGTGCCTTCTATATTTTTCCAAACATTAGCGCCTATTTCGGTAAAAAAGCAGGAGATATGACGATTAATAATTCAGATGATTTTGCGGAGTATATCTTAAATGTTGGGCACGTAGCGATTGTTGCAGGTAGTGCTTTTGGAGCAGATGATTGTTTCCGGTTGTCCTATGCAGCAAGCGAGGAGAAGTTGAGAGAAGCGATCCGAAGAATTGGGGAGTGTGTTGCTAAGATGATTTGATGTGTGGATGTGTGGATGTGCGGATGTGCGGATGTGCGGATGTG
>CAZYAC010000387.1:0-4309 GCA_964645475.1 uncultured Saprospiraceae bacterium
CAAAACCAGAAATAATCTTTTCCTCGTTGCTTATTTTTTTTGGATAAAAAATCTTCTATTTCTTTGTGAGCTGATGGAGTGGCAACAACAATTAAAATCATTACATCTTCCTCAGCGTTCAGAACGTCAGGAGATGCTAGTATTTGTTCGTAAATATTGATGCCCTGCTTTTTTGAATTGTTGGTGATCCAATGAAAATCGCAATTATATTTTAAAAAATAACGGGCCATAAACTTTCCTTTTTTTCCTGCGCCCCAGATAGCAAAAGGACGCTCGGGATGGTAATGCAACTTAAGAAACCAAAATAATTTTAGTTCCAAATAATTTTGATCCGCATAAATGGGATTGTTCCTTGAAGTTCGATCAGCGTGATCTCGCCAATGATGTACCGTTTCTGGAATACTTATTATTTTAAAATTCTGTTCATAAAAACGAAAACATAGATCATAATCTTCTGGATATCGATTGACGTCAAATGCGCCCGCCGCTATCAGATCTGTCCGGTGAATTAACCAAGCCGGAGAAGGTAGGACACACTCTCGATATAAATCCTCAAAATGAGTATTCTGGTGTACTAGACCATTAAGCCAAGTCTCATATTTTTTATACCCGTCTCCAAGTCCCGTATCTGAAAAATAAGCGACGATTCCCGTCACCACGTGGCCTGGTCCTTTTTTGAGTAATGCATCGTGCAAATAGGCCAGTTTATGGATAGGCATAAGATCGTCGGCATCCATGCGGGTGATAAAGTCACCTCGGCTGTGGTGAAATGCCAAACGCAACGCTGGAATAATTCCTTTCTCTTGGTTGTCAAAAAAAGAAATCCGTGAATCAACCGCTGCAAATTCAGCAAGAATCAGGGCAGATTCATCAGTAGAGTAGTCGTCTACAGCCAATAATTCCCAGTCTTTGAAGGATTGTTCCCGAATGGAGGCTAGGCAAGCGCGGAGGTACGGAGCGGCGTTAAAAACTGGCAGGAGAATAGAGATCATTTGCACACAAGTTAAGGTCAAGTAGGATGACCTAATAATTTGATTAATAACTGGGGCATTTTTTGGCCCTACTCTGCGTTATTTTTCTCTTCAATAGCGCGGCTATTCAAGAAAAAAATGCCTTGATTAGAATCAAAACATACTCCCAGATTATTGTAAAAACAACTAGGTCATCCTACTTATAATTCTAAGAGGAATAGTGTCTCTAAATTTAGATGTTTATGTGTAAAAAAATTGGGTCTAAAACCTATCCTTTCGACATAAAAATACTATCTTTGCACCGTTTTTAGGGAGACGGTAATTTATTTACTCGAAGTCCCTAAATAAATCGACAACTCTTAACATTAGACAATTATAACTAATACAATAGAATTATGGCAAATATTGGTAAAATTTCTCAAGTCATCGGCCCCGTTGTGGATATCAGCTTTTCCGGTGAAGATTCAAAATTACCGGAAATTTTGAATGCACTATCGATCAAGCGTGAAAACGGTGAAACACTTATTCTAGAGTGTCAGCGTCACCTTGGTGAAGATAGTGTACGTGCTATTGCAATGGACTCTACGGATGGTCTGGTACGTGGTATGGAAGTGAAGGATGATGGTAAGCCAATTAGTATGCCAGTAGGAGAGCAGATTATGGGTCGTCTTTTCAACGTAGTAGGAGAAGCGATTGATGGAATTGGTGAAGTACCCAAAGGAGATAATGCTTATCCAATTCACCGTAAGCCACCTCCATACGATCAATTATCAGTAGAAACAGAAATTCTATATACAGGGATTAAAGTAATTGACCTGATTGAGCCATATCCGAAGGGTGGAAAGATTGGATTGTTTGGAGGAGCCGGTGTAGGAAAGACGGTATTGATCATGGAATTGATGAATAATATTGCAAAAGGTTACGAAGGTATCTCTGTATTTGCCGGAGTAGGAGAGCGTACGCGTGAAGGAAACGATTTGCTGCGAGAGATGATCGAATCTGATGTAATTAAGTACGGTGAGGCTTTTAATCACAGTATGGAAGAAGGTGGATGGGATTTATCTAAAGTAGATAAACAATCATTAAGTACTTCTAAAGCAACGTTGGTATTCGGACAAATGAATGAACCTCCTGGGGCACGAGCACGAGTTGCTTTATCTGGATTAACCATTGCGGAGTATTTCCGTGACGGAGACCTGAACGATCCAACAGGAGGAAAGGATATCCTTTTCTTTATTGACAATATCTTCCGTTTCACACAGGCGGGTTCTGAGGTATCAGCCCTATTAGGACGAATGCCTTCGGCAGTAGGATACCAGCCAACTTTAGCAACGGAGATGGGTCTGATGCAGGAGCGAATTACCTCAACTAAGCGAGGTTCTATTACTTCCGTACAGGCGGTATATGTACCAGCGGATGATTTAACGGATCCAGCACCAGCAACGACGTTTGCCCACTTGGATGCGACGACGGTACTTTCTCGTAAAATTGCTTCTTTAGGTATCTACCCTGCGGTGGATCCATTGGATTCTACTTCCCGTATTCTAGATCCAAAAATTATCGGTGATGATCACTATGATACCGCTGAGGCAGTTAAACAAATTTTACAACGATACAACGAATTGCTAGATATCATTGCGATTTTAGGAATGGAAGAACTTTCTGAAGAAGACAAGCAGGTGGTACACCGAGCGCGTCGTATCCAGCGTTTCCTATCACAGCCTTTCCACGTAGCTGAACAGTTTACTGGTTTGGAAGGTGTATTGGTGCCGATCGAAGATACGATCAAAGGATTTAAAATGATCTTGAACGGAGAAGTGGATCAGTACCCAGAAGCAGCTTTCAACTTGAAAGGAAACATTGAGGAAGTAATCGCGGAAGGTAAGCGTATCCTGGCAGAAGTTGCGTAATCGAAAGCGTCGATAGATTTTTAAAAATGCAAAATTATTAAAATGAATATAAGCGTATTAACACCAGATCGAACGGTATTTGAAGGACCGATCAAGTCTTTGACTGTGCCGGGTGTAGCTGGTAGATTCGAAATACTCAGAAAGCACGCCGCCTTAGTCTCAGCACTTAAAGATGGTAAGGTGCTGATCAAAGAAGAGGATGGTACTCGTAAAGTATTCTCTATCGAAAAAGGCTTCGTAGAAGTATTAAATGATAATATCTCCTTGCTCGTACAGGGCGTAACGGAGGATTCATAAAAATTAAGTCATTTTGTTAAGGGGCAACATCGTTTGGATGTTGCCCTTTTTTTTTGGTTGTTGGTAGAGACAAGGCATGCCTTGTCTCTACCAACAACCAACGAATACTATCCCAATCCCCACGAATACTAGAACCCTCCGTTGTTTACTATGATTTCCCCGCATCTTGCAGATACAATCTATTTTTCAATCTTTAAAATCAAATAAAATGAAAAAGTACCTGCACCTTGGAATCGCTCTTACGCTTTTGACCATCACTTTCGCTGGAATCTTGGTTTATTATAAATTAAAATACGACAAAGCGAATAAGCAACTTACCGAAATCATTGACCCTGAAGAGGTCTCTCCTCTGAGCTTCGACCAGGTACACCAACATACTTTGACTCAAATTCGTCTTGGAGATGGTGTGCCGATGGGAATGCAATTAGCCGTTCGATGGAAAATTGAAAATGAAGAGAATTTTAAAACCCAGTTTCCTTCGGTAGATGATTATTACCAAAAGATTATTGTACCCCGTTGTTTTGAAATTACCAGTACCGTATCCAATACCTACGAAAGTGTGGATTCCGTTTTTAGCCCACAAAGACAGCAGTATTTGGATGATATCAAATCCAACCTCTATGGACGTCTCGGCGAAGATGGGATTAGTATCAAAGAAGTGATTGTTTCAAATCTGGTCTTCCCTAAAAACTACACTAAAGCCATGGAAGAAGCTGGACTGCAACGTCAAGAACTAGAACGAATCAAACAGCGACAAATCGCTGACTTAGCCCGAGCCGAAGCAGAAAAAGAAAAAGCAAAAGCGGATGGTAAAGTAGCCATTGCCAAAGCAGAAGCAGCGGGACGGTTACAGGAAATTCAAGCAAAAACGGAGAAGAGTCAGCGTGCTATCGAAATGGCTAAAGCCGAAACCCAGAATCGCGTTGCACTCTTAAGAACTTCCAACGAAGCGGAACGTAATCGTGTCCTCGCCGCTGCTGAATTGGAACGTCAAACAGAACTTAAAAATCTAGAACTACAACGACTAAGAGAAGTAGATAACCTAGCCATTGAGAAGAAAAAACGGATGCGATTGGACGAGTTGGATAGTGAAATGCGCTTTGCGAAACTTTGCTCAGAAAATCCAACTTA
>CAZYAC010000388.1:0-4309 GCA_964645475.1 uncultured Saprospiraceae bacterium
CCTGCTCCACTGGTAGCAACTGCAACCATGAACGAACTCGCCACAGACGAAAGCATTCGGAATGGAAAGGCGACCGTAAAAGTAACAGGTGGTACAGGAAACTATTTGATCTTATGGGATAATGGTGAAGATGGAGCACAGGCTTCTAAACTAAAATTTGGTAATCATACCGTTAGTGTTTCTGACGCTAAAGGATGTAAGACCACTGCCTCGGTAAATATTAAAAAACGAATTATTGCGGCCCTAGATGTCAAAAAATTACAGACGGGTCAAACGATTCAAATTGAACAATTGTTTTTCGATGCAGATAGCACGAATATGAAGTCTACTTCCATTCCCGTCCTGAATGAGATGTACGATTTTTTACGAGCTTATCCACAGATTACGGTAGAAATTGGCGGTCACACCAATGATATTCCAGCCCATGATTATTGTGATGCTTTGTCAAAAGCAAGAGCAAAATCAGTGGTGGATTATTTAGTAAATAAGGGAATTCCTGTGGATCAACTTACTTTTAAAGGATATGGAAAACGGAAACCGCTGGTATCTAATCGCAGTGCAGCGGGACGTAGGAAAAACCAAAGAGTGGAGATAAAGGTGTTGAAGGTGAAGTGACGTTGATGTGCGGATTTTTTGATTTGCGGATATGCGGATGCTCAGATGACGTGAACTTTATTTACGAGCCTCCTTGTACGCTCTTGGTTTTCCATAATGCTATTTTTTTTTAAAATCAAAACTTATTGGTGGATTCACTTGGCGGTATTGAATATCCAAAACACTCGCATTGATATAACGAACACCGTTGGCAGTCAGTTCGCCGTAACCTTCGTGAATATGGCCGGAGAGGTGAAGCTTGATATTTGTTTGGTTTATTTTCTTTAATAACTCCTCACAGCCTGCTGCTACGCCCGATGTGGTTTTATCTAATATTCCATGAGCTGGTCCGTGGGTAATAAGAATGTCTGTGTCTTTCGGAATTAAATCCCAGTGCTTTTTAATTTCAGCACCCCGTTGGCGATTAAAGGCCCAATCAAAAAACCAAGGAGTGATGGGAGAACCCCAGATTTTAACCCCTTCTACTTCTGTTCCCGAATCGTTGAGATAAGTTACCGAAGGAGGAATCATTTCTGCTATTTTTTCGGTCGGAGCGTTTTCAAAAAAGAAATCGTGGTTGCCAGCCACAAAAATTTTATGTTGATAATCCAAATTTCCAAACCAATCTAAGAATTCCAAAACTTCCTTTTCAGTACCTCGACTGGAAACATCACCAGCATGCAAAATCACATCACCTGACGGCAACGAAAGTTGATCATGTTTTCCGTGGGTATCAGAGATAAGAACAAGATTAAGCATCGAGAAAAATTGGTAAAAACTAAGTATATCAAAGGAACACAAATTAAACAACTTCTATTAGACTTTATTCTAAAATAGCTTCTTTACAAAAAATTTCAGCATAAAGTCTATTAAATGAAAAAACGTCTTTGAAAATTCGATGATTTTCAAAGACGTTATTAATATTTATCTCGGTGAGATTATGCGCGTTTATACATTTGCAGATTCCAATTCTGGAGCGATAGGAAAGTCGATTGCAAATCCAGTCAGATTGTGGATATAATTACTAATGGTTTTATCACCAATAACAATAACAACATCAATCAGGTTAGCTTCGGTGTATCCAGCGGCAAAGAAAGCATCCTTAGCTTCTGCAGAAGCATTTCCTCGATTAGCAGCAACTGATAAAGTAAAGCGTGCTAGCGCATCTAATTTAGCATCGAAGCTAGCAGTACCTTTACGAATTTCTAAGATTTGTTCATCATTGAAACCATTCATTCCTCCCAATACGGTATGTGCAGACTGGCAATATCGGCAGCCATTATATTGGCTTACGACTAGATTAATTACTTCTCTTTCTTTTGCTTTTAAGGTTGACTTGCGATTTTGTAAGGCTAAGTAATCAGCTAAAGCTGTATCGTTTTTGGCGTAATATGCATAAAGGTTTGGCACAAAGCCTAATGCACTTTGGAGGTTATCAAAGATCGCTTGGTTGTCAGCAGATACTTCATTTTTTGTAGGAACGTGAAACTTTGACATAATTGTAATTTTTAAGTGTGAAATAATAAGTTTAACGAATTAGTAAAAAAACTTGTTTCGTTTGTTAATACAAAGGTAGTTGATAAGCAAAGGTGTTCAGTTGGAAATATTTCCCTTTATGTTGGCAATATTTCCCTAAAGGGCAAAAAAATAGGTTCCAAATCGGATGAAAGGGGATAATTCCAGCTTTTGAGAATAAAAAAATGTTTTAGAAAAATAGATTGGCAAGCGTCAAGGAATATTATGCAAGGCGGTTTTCCGCTAATGCTAAACTGTTGGAGTGCTACGACTCAACTTTAGGGCACCAACCGACTGATACAACAAACATAAAATCTGCGAATAGACCACCACTTTTTGTGCCACTACTTGCAAAAACAACGCTTCTTCTGAACGATAGGCTCTTGGACCAAAAAACATAATGATAATCTGCGTCCCCAGAATAATAGCAAAAATAAGAAAGGCCAAGGCATACCGCCGAGGATATCGTGGTTCTAATAAAATAGCCATCGAATAAAATATCGTTACCATTAAAAAAGCGAGAAACCCAATTCGTACATAATATACATGCCCCCGATAATTGAGGTTCCAAGGAATATTAGCAATAGCAATGTAGGATACAGCCGCGACCAAACCAAAGAGTCCAGTTATGATCGCCAAGCTTTTTGCGATTTTATTATTAAAAATTCCGGGTAAGGCATAAAAGAAAAGTATCAGACAGCCGCCACTCATGGAGAGGGCAATCCTGAATAAATTTCGCGGTAGGTCGTTGGGTTGTCCACGAAAATCAATTGTCCGTCCTAAATCGCTGAAGTAATTTAATAAAAAAGAATAGCCACGCAATTCTCGTTGATGCAAAGTGCCTCCATCGTAGAAGTACATGGCTAAAATGGTTAATATTACAAATTGAATGGCGCCAATGATTCCCAAAATGAAAAACCATTGACGCCAATTCGAATTATTTTCTTTCAATTTATATTGTTTAATAATACGGTAATTTTTCTAAGCAGCTTATCTTTATGATTGATTCCATGAATTATTGAGCATCTTGCCAGTTAGCTGGTTGGCTATTGGCTAGTTAGCTTCCCGCTAACGCATTTTACGAATAAGGGAAGCCAACTAGCTAACCAGCAAACAAGTCAACTAGTAAATTTTCAATCACTTTGTTTCAAAATCAAAAATTACCAAACCATTATTATTTTTAGCGCTGGATATTAATTTTTTCCACACCTCTTACGGTACCATCGTTAATAGCCAACACATACATACCTACAGGCAATCCTCTAACTTCAATGTCTAAAGTATTTCCACTCGCTATTTCAGACAATATTAATTTCCCATAAACATCATAAAGGTTCACCGTAAAATCGTTAGCGTATTCCGTTTCCATTTGAATGGTCAATATATCATTCACTGGATTCGGATATACTTCAAATAAGTCTTGGGTAAATACCTCATTCGTTCCAACCATCACATCTTGATATTGTGCAAAGAAATCAATAGTAGCCAAAGTTGCTGGATCCACACAACCACCATGATCGGCAGCAGAATTTACATCTATCGCATCTAAATCAAAAGCTCCATTATCATTCATAACTGAATCGGCCAAAATCGCATTTCTAAAAGTTACCTGATCATCAGCGGTACAATAAAAAAGGCGCGTTGGTGCAGTAGGCGACCAGTCGAAAACATCATTATCTCGCAGTGCATCCATCAAGGGATGTTCCCCATCATTAACTACTATATCCCGAATATCATCTTGCAACATTAATTTGGGAATAAATCCACCAAGAAAATTTAATTTAAATAATAATTGGGAATTTAATCCAAACAACGTAATTTCTTCGTTTTGAAAACGAACAATATCTTCCACAAATTGAGCTTTAAAAATATCTTCCAAATCTGTATAAATATTTCCGTAAGCAGCCTGATAAGAAAGTACGGTAGAAACTAGATAAGCCACAAAGAGGTATGGATCATCGCCTGTTGTAAATTTTCTCATTTCCTGTGAAATACTATAAGGACCAGACATCGGGGCTGCCGCCGTAACGGTAAAATCATCAGATAATTCTGTGGCCATGAGTCGATGTGTGGCCATGGCAGCGTGTCCACCTTGTGAGTATCCTGTTACAAAGATTTGATCATTTAAAGTAATCGCCGCCTCCGTTTCAGCGTAGGTTCGCATTGCGTAGATCATATCGACCGATGCACTGGCCTCAGA
>CAZYAC010000389.1:0-4286 GCA_964645475.1 uncultured Saprospiraceae bacterium
AAGAAAACTAGGCAGGAAAATAATAAATTCTATCATTAAAATAGAACAACTATTTACAAAAGAACAAGCATTCACCAAAATAATAACACATAATTAGTGTTTTATAAATATAAATTTAAAGAATATTTTATTTATAATTTTCACAATATTAAAATTTTGTCTTTGTTCTAAGTAAGAATAACCCCTATTATTGTAGTGTGAAGCAAAGGAAGGAGGCAGTCGTAAGGTAATCGACCCTTAATTGTATATGTTCATGGGATTATAATTTGTTGTAGTAGTCGTCTATGCTTTTAGCATAGACGACTTTACTTTTTTAAGGTGAACGAACGATCCCGAAGGGTAATGCATGACAATGCATTAAGTGAGAGAACCGCGAAGACACCGCGAAATCGACGAAGGAGATTCATGAGCGAAGCGAACTAAAGCAAACGGGATAGCTTAGACACAGCACATTAAATAATAACGACCTTAATTCAATCTTTATCGGATAGTTCTCAATCAGAAACAATTTACCAGCAGGCTTGTTTAGATCTTTGATTAAACCTAAATTTGCAGCAAATTCAATAAAACAATGGCAACCGTAAAATTTACTTTTGAGGACAAAGATATTCAACCAGTGACGGTTGAAAATGTCGAGGAAGGATACTCTATATTAGAAGTCGCAGAGGACAATGATGTGCATTTGAATCATAATTGTGGTGGCGTTTGCGCTTGTAGCACCTGTCATATATACGTGGATAAAGGAGAAGATTCATTAGAAGAAATTTCGGATAAAGAAGAAGATTTCATCGACCGAGCGATCAATCCTAAACTAGAATCTAGATTAGGCTGTCAATGTGTAGTGCTAACGGCAGACGCAGAAATCGAGATTCAAATTCCCGATCAAAAACAAATCATTGGACACGAACACTAACAGAAAGACAACTTTCATTCACATCTTGGCTCAAAGCCAAGACAAATTAAAACTATGGGTTTTCAAGATATAAACGATTTACCAATCGAATGGACCGACCACGAAGATATTGCAATGGCTTTGTATGATCGCTTCGGAGATGAATTTAACGAAGGAAAGATTTATCGAATCCGCTTTACAGATTTATTAGATTGGATTTTGGAAATTCCAAACTTTGAAGGTAAGCGGGAGGATTCCAGTGAAGGACACCTTGAAATGATCCAGGCAAAATGGGTCTACGAATGGCGTGATGGGAATAAATAATTTTGTTGATTTGTTGATTTGTTGATTTGTTGATTTGTTGATTTGTCTAATATAAATAATTGATTAGAACTTATTCAAATTAATAATCAAACAAAAAGAATTAATAGACTTGGATAAATCTATATTACCGTTCAACAAATCAACGATTAAACACTAAACATCTTTGTATTGAATTTTCTGGAAAAATTTAAACTGGTTGATACCTTTATATTTGATGTGGATGGTGTGCTCACGAACGGTGAACTACTTATTCAACCAGACGGTGCGCTGTTGCGAAAAATGTTTGTTAAAGATGGATATGCGTTGCAGCACGCCATTAAACAAGGTTATAAAGTAGCTATAATAAGTGGTGGTAAATCCCTCGGTGTAGAACAACGTCTAGCCAACCTAGGCATTGAAGATATGTTCTTCCATACCAAAGATAAAAAATCAGTTTATCAAGCGTATGTCGAAGTAAATAAACTGGATCATGAAGGCATCGTTTTTATGGGTGACGATCTCCCCGATTACGAATTAATGCGCTTGGTCGGTATTCCAGCTTGTCCTAATGACGCAGCCATCGAAATCCAAGAAATTTCCCAATATATATCTCCTTTCAATGGTGGCCAAGGTTGTGTAAGAGATATTATTGAAAAAGTATTGCGCTTACACGGACGATGGTTAATAAATTGATTGATAATACCCGTTTGGCATTCCTAAAAATTTTATTCTTAATTTTACGTCATACTCCAATTTTTCACCTTACCTTTCGCCCACTAAACTACCGATTTTTAGATGACAGAATCTGCACATCAATAAATCCGCATATTCGCACATTAAATTCGATATGTACATTTTTCGTCTCATCCGTTGGCCTAACCTTTTGATCGTGCTCCTTACGCAATATCTACTCTATCAGTTTGTCTTACGGGCACAACTAAAAAAGGTGGATCTCTTGCCAACCCTTGACGGGCTAGACTTTATTTCCTTAACCCTTGCGACGATTTTTACAGCCGCGGCTGGTTACATAATCAACGATATTTACGATCAAGTAATTGATGCGTTAAATAAACCTGAACGAGTAATTGTGGGCAAATTACTTTCCGAAAAAGCAGCCTATCGTTGGTATGTGGGATTTATGGTAGCAGGATCACTCTGTATTAGCTGGTTGATGTATCGGACTGGTGACTGGTTTTGGTTACCGGGGTATATTCTTGCAAATGTGATGATGTATTGGTATTCTCGAAGTTGGAAAAAAAAGATCTTAATTGGCAATTTTGTGGTGGCCTTATTTTGTGCTATGGTCGCCATCGTCGTAATCGTAGGAGAATCTTGTTTCTATCCAGAACTAGTAAAGAAAGATCCGTTTTATTATGTGAATATTGTAGGTACATTTACGGCATATACCACCTTCGCTTTTCTCAGCACTATGTACCGCGAAATAGTCAAAGACATGGAAGATGTTTATGGCGATGAAGTCGAAAATTGTCGAACCTTACCTATCGTGTTTGGCATTCAAAAAGCCAAAACAATTGCTGCATTTTTTGCGATCAGCTTATTGCTAACTACTATTTTTGGAGCCTATCTTTTATATACGACCGATCGCTATTTACAACTGGGATACGTGCTGGTAGGCATAGTAATTCCAATCAAAGTCTCTTTACTTTTTTTAGGGAAAGCGAAATCCATTCAAGAATTTCATCAGCTAAGTTCACTCACCAAATTGATCATGCTAAGCGGCATTTTGTATTTAGTTTTTGAGATATGGGTCAGTTAGTAGATCGGTAATCTTTAAAGATGCTGATTTGCAAATTTAGCTCAACTAACGCTAAACCTTCGAAAAAGGGTCATCCCTCCTACTGAGGTAATCTTGTTTTTATTTTAAGAAAAAACAAAAAAAAATTTCAAAATTTTTATGGAATTTCTTCTTCTCGTGCATCATAGTATAGATCCGTAAGCAATCCATATCAATTTTTGGTTTGCAGCAAAGACGTTTGTAAAAAAATACGGGTATTCTATTCTAGGCGATCGCGTTCTTCGGTCGGGACTGGATGGCCACTGCTTTGCCCCTTCTCAAAGCAAGGGCTAGGAGCGAGACTTTGGGCCTCGCGCAGGGGGTGGGAACAAACCCTCCCTGGAGGGTTTGCTATGTAGTCTTCCTTCATTTCTTGAAAAAAATCTTTCAAATTATCAGGCTTTAAAATCTCATTGGCGAAGAAACCAAGTATCAAATTATATATTTAACTTTGAGATTTCTTCTAAAATAAGAGTATGTTTAAGTTTTGTCTTCAGAGTCGAAAAGATCTAAATTTTGAAGGCCTGTCTGGCTGATCAAACGGGCATGAAATATGAATTTCAAACCTACTCTAAATCCAGAAGAGAGAGAGATACCTTCTAGAATAAATTTTTTTTCCAAGGATAGAACAAATCAAGCAATTTACATTATGAAAAACATACTATCATCCCATCAACTCATCTTGGCCTCCAAATCTCCTCGTCGGAAAGAGTTGCTCGAACGGTCAAATATTCCATTTACTATTCGCACCTTAGAGGTTGAGGAGAAATATCCTGAAAGCTTGCCTAAAGCAAAGGTAGCAGAATATTTGGCCATCCTAAAAGCAGAAGCAGCACGTCCCAATATGGCAGATAATGAAATTGTATTAGGAGCAGATAGTATTGTTATCTTAAATGATACGATCTATGGCAAACCGAAGGATAAAAAAGATGCCCATCATATTTTACGACAAATTTCAGGTCAAGTCCATGAAGTAATTACCGGTGTTTGTTTGTTGTCAAAAACTAAAAAGGTAAGTTTTAGTGCAGTCTCTAAAGTGTGGATGGAGGAATTATCGGATGCAGAGATAACGTATTATGTTGATACTTTTCAACCTTTCGATAAAGCGGGTGCTTACGCAATTCAAGAATGGATTGGACTTTGTAAAGTTAGGAAGATTGAAGGGACGTATAGTAATATTATGGGATTGCCAACGGAGATGGTATATCGAGCGTTAAATCAATTTGAAGATTAAATAGACATTATTCTAAAATAATTAGTATGCTTCCAAATGATCTATTTGGCTTCTTTACAAAA
>CAZYAC010000390.1:0-4225 GCA_964645475.1 uncultured Saprospiraceae bacterium
CGGTGGGGATCGACCGTTGGTTTCGATTAAAGAATGCTCGGGTAGAATTTTTTCCTGAATTAAACTATGCTCGCTATTCGGTCGATTGGTCTGATAATAATACCAGTTTGCGACATCAGCAAATCAGTTTGTTTGCCAATACCCACTTTTATTTATTTGATCTGACTGGCGATTGTGATTGTCCGACTTTTTCGAAAGATGGAAATTTTGTTAAAAAGGGTTTTTATGTGGAATTGTCACCAGGGCTAAGTTACGGTACCTCCAGTATTAAAGGAATCAATGACGATCCAAGTAATTCTTCCCTTATTCCATCTGTTGGTCTAGGAGTCGGTGTTGATATCGGGTTGAGCGATTTACTCACCGTTACTCCTATGGTGCGATTTCGACAACATTTTGGAGCGGAGTGGGAAAATTTAATAGAAAACCTAGATATAGAATCATCACCCGTAGAAGTATCTGCCCAAAAAACGGGGATTGAGACCTTTAGTTTTGGTATCAGACTTGGCCTTCGGTTGGGAGAATAATATTATAGTGTCAATATATTTTAAAATCATGGCTTTTGATCAATTAGCACTTTGTGATTGAGATTGAGGTTGCCATTGAAGTTGTAGTTGAGGTTGAGATTGAAGTTGGAAAACAGAAAATTTAGAAAATTCTTTATACATTAATAGAAACTTTCTTATATTTCTATCCAAGTATTCAACAATGACTAAATAATAAAGCCTTTTACGCATTCTGCTCGTAGTTGGCCTTTTTTTTGTCCGCAATATTACCTCAGTCAATAATTTAATTAATCTATCAAAACAAATGAGTTTAGGAATACATTTCATTCCTTTCGAACTTGAGAATTAAAAACAACAAAAATGAAAGATTTAAAATTTCCCTTTCTTATTTTCCTTTTGGGGGCTATCCTTATTAGTGGGTGTATCAAGGATGATTTTATCGACGATGAAGTAGATCCTGTTTTGCGGTTTACTAACTCAATCGATACCATTGAAATAGATACCGAATTCCAATTGGAAGCGATGTATCTTAACAACGTTGGTCAGGAAGAAACACCTTCTTTAACTTGGACTAGTCTTAATCCTGATATCATTACGGTTAATTCTACCGGATTAATTAGTGCGATCACTTCAGGAACAGCTACTATAGAAATATCCTATACTACTCCAGAAGAGGTACAGTTGACTGATCAGATGTCGATTGTGGTTGGTGAAAGCACTGTAATCGCGCCACCAGAAGAAAGAACAGGAATTATCGAAACAACTACTTTTTACTTGTTAGAAGGAGCCTTTAAATTAAGTGAAATTGATACGGGTTTAGAATTAGAAATAGACGAAAGTTATAAAGCTGATCCAGGATTACCGGGCTTGTATATTTATTTATCTAATAATCCTAATTCCATTGCTAATGCATTAGAAATTGGTGAAGTAACCATATTTGAAGGAGAGCATAATTATGAAATACCCAATGTAGGACTCAATGACTATAATTTTATTGTTTACTTCTGCAAACCATTTAATGTAAAAGTAGGAGACGGAGACATTAACTAGAAAACCTAATTTAAATAAGTTGACAAAATGAAAAATTCTTTAATTTTTATATGCTTTCTAGTCTTATATTCTACTAATTTATTTGCAGGTGGACCATGGCCTCAAAAAAAAGGTAAGGCTTATTTTAAACTCTCTGAATGGTGGATTGTATTTGATGAACACTATACAAGTAGTGGTTTTAAAGATCCAAATGTAACGACTGGTATTTTTAATACGACCCTTTATGGAGAATATGGTTTTACAGATCGTTTTACAGGAATTATAAACGCACCTATTTTTAGTCGCACTTATAATAATAACATTATTTCCATGACCAATGGAGCTGTTATTGCGGATGGAGAAGGATTTAATGGGGTAGGTGATTTTGACTTAGGTCTTAAATATGGATTAACAAAACCGGGTGCAAAAGTTCCTTTAGCTGTTACCCTTACCCTAGGATTACCAACAGGAAAAACTGGAGAAGGATCATTAGGAAATTTACAAACTGGAGATGGAGAGTTTAATCAATTATTACAGCTTGATGCTGGAACTAGTTTTCAATTAGGTAAAACATCTGCTTATGTAAGTGCATATACTGGTATTAATAATCGGTCTAATGGATTTTCTACAGAGTTTCGTTATGGTCTAGAAGGCGGACTTGGATTTGTGGATAATAGAATTTGGGTCACGGGACGACTTACTGCCTCTGAATCTTTTAAAGATGGTGATACTGCCGCGACAAGTACTAGCACCAGTATTTTTGCCAATAACTCAGAATTTTTGAGTTTAGGTGGGGAAGTTAGTTTTTATATCACGAAAAAATTTGGTGTGTCTGCTTCAGTAGCAGGTGCAGTAAGAGGAGAAATTATTGCGGCGGCTCCTTCCTATTCAGTTGGGGTGTTTTTGGATTTGAGTAAGTAATGAGTTTGCTCTTAAAAATGATTTTCTCGCAAAGACGCCGAGACGTAAAGACCTTTTATCGTGTAAATCTAATGTCCTAAGTTAGGATAGAATTGAAAATAGAAAAAAAATTAGTTTTTTAAAGAAGTTGATTAGAATAGATTTTGGTAAGGTCTCCGTGAATTCGTTCATAGGAGGCCTTATTTTTTTGGGAAAGATAGTGGATTTTTGATGTGCGGATGTGCAGATGCTCATTCTATCAATTATAAAGATAAACTACTTAGAAAAATTACCGTATCATTGAGTAAGGAAGTTAAATAAAAATATGCGATCCCAAATCACTAAATATTGAGTTTAATTTTGCTAATTTTAGCATCTCAATATGGAAACGAACCAAACCCATTGCTTTAACTGCAAGTCTTCCGTAAAAGGTGACTTTTGCCATCAATGCGGCCAGCGTGTCCGCGATAATTCGGATCGCTCACTGGGTCGGCTGTTTGGTGATTTTTTTACCAACGTATTCTTTATTGACAATCGCTTTTTTCTCAGTGCTTGGTATCTCTTCCGATTTCCTGGTCGCATGACGATAGAATTTTTGGATGGTAAACGCAAAAAATTCGTCTCTCCGGTTACGCTGTTCCTCTTCTTCAACCTGATTTATTTCATCGTCAATCCTCTATCGGACTACTCCATTTCGTTGTACGACCAGATTTGTTGTCAGCCTTACAGTGGTGAGTGGATCAAAGGGTATGTAAAGCTCAAACTACAAACAGAAGGACTGGACTTGGAGAACTATGCCATCACCTACCAAAACATGAGTGACAATGTTTCTAAATCCATTATGATTATCAATATTCCTATCATTGCCATTTTTGTATACTTAATGGCTTTTAAGCGACGGCAGTTTTATTTTGATAGCCTTATTTTTACCTTTCACTTTTTCTCTTTATTTATTTTTAACTGGGTTATGTTAGACTGGGTCTATAAACCATTTAGTTTTTTGTTTGGAGAAGAAGACTCGATACTTTCCAACATTATCTTTATGCTTTTTACTACGATCATTCCGCTGGTTTACGCCATTCTCAGTATGAAAAAATTTATGGATATCCGTTGGTACTGGGCCATCCCCGCGGGTGTAGGTGTGATGGTTGCGGTAGCCTTGACAAATTCTTTCTATCGCCTCATCATCTTTACTATCAGTTTTGAGATGACCTAGACGGTGGAGGCTCTGAAAAGTGTTTTTCTCGCAAAGACGCAGAGGCGCAAAGGTTTTTTAACCTGCCTTTGCCGGCAAGCAGGCGCATAAATCTGCTATCATAAGGTAATATAGATTTAAAATAGAAATAAGCATGAGAAAAATACGAATCAAGACAGATCAAATAAAAAACTGGAAAACATTCCATACCTATTTTGCCGATCAATTTAATTTTCCTGAATATTATGGACAAAACATGAATGCTTGGATAGATTGTATGGAGGACTTTGCAATTGATGGATTAACAGTTTTAGAATTTGGAGATTGTAGATCTTTTAAAGAAAGAATTCCTGAAATACATAAAGCTATTCTTGAATCTAGTGCTTTTATAAATTATAGAAGCACAGAATCTGGAAAAAAGCCAATGCTGATCATCTCAATGGGTTAAAAAATCTAATCAATATTCATCTACACATTCTATGACTAGATAGCTCTACATAAAAAAGAAAAGAAGATTTTGCGGTAAATGTACATTTTGAAGATTTAGTAACGGTCAAATAATAACATCCCGATTTCTCTCTGATCTTTTAATATCAGA
>CAZYAC010000391.1:0-4219 GCA_964645475.1 uncultured Saprospiraceae bacterium
ATATTCCTTTTCAATCCTGAAAATTTGGTTCTTTTTACCGCTGATTTTTTAAATACTTTTCTAAATACAGTTTCCGTAATTTCTATCCAGTCTGCTTTTTTCATTTCTAATAAATCCGAGTGCGGTTCAAAGGCCGGTTCATCGTGCTTCTTCGCAAATCGGTTCCAAGGACATACCTCCTGACAAATATCACAACCAAACATCCAGTTTTCAAATTTACCCTGATATGAAGGCGGTAACGATTCTTTTAATTCAATTGTAAAATAAGAGATACATTTACTACCATCCATCACATATCCTTCCGGAGAAATTGCTTCCGTTGGACAGGCATCGATGCATTTAGTGCACCGTCCGCAGTAGTCTTTAATCGGATGATCATACACCAATTCCAAATCAATAATCAATTCTGCCAAAAAGAAATAAGATCCTTGCTTAGGTGTAATTAGCAAGGTGTTTTTTCCAATCCATCCTGTACCACTTCGTTTCGCCCAATCTCTTTCTAGAACTGGAGCAGAGTCTACAAAACATCGACCGTCTACTGAACCTACTGCGTTACGAATACCCTCGAGTAGTTCTCGAAGACGTTCTTTCACCACAAAGTGATAATCTTTTCCGTAGGCATATTGGGAAATTTTGGGTGCGGAGGAATCTGTTTGTTTTTCCGGATTATGATAATTGTATAATAAGGAAATTACTGTTTTAGCGCCAGGTACTAGTTTGCTTGGATCAATTCTTTTTTCAAAGTGGTTGGCCAAATAATGCATTTGGCCATGTTTACCTTGATTGAGCCAAGCTTCAAGACGTTTAGCTTCTGGCTCCATTTTTTCGGCTTTGGCAAAGCCAATCGTATGAAACCCTAAGTCTATTGCCATCTGACTAATTAGGTTGGTATATTTTTGTTTGTCGACCACTAGCTATTCTACGATTTGTAATTTCGCGAATTTAAGCATCAAACGTCTTTGCGGAGAATCTATATTTTCGAACAAGATAGTTGCTACTCTATTTTTTTCGTTACCATCAATATTGATCACCTTACCTTTCCCGAATTTCATATGTAACACTTCCATCCCTTCTTCAATTGCCGAACCAGGGCTTGGTTTAAAATCTTTTGGATCAATTTTAAATGCGTTGACTCGATTAATTTTTCGCTTTTTAAAATTTCCTATCACCCCTGAGTTCATCCGTTTAGCTGCAATGGTTGCCCCTCCGCCCTGTACGGTTGATCCACCTCCTGCGTCATGCAAATGGGATGGTGCAATTTCCAATAAAAATCGACTCGGTTTATTGTATTTCATTTCTCCAAACTTGTAGCGACTATTCGCAAAAGTCAGGGTAAGGTTGGTTTCTGCTCGAGTAATCGCAACGTAGAATAATCGACGTTCTTCGTCCATTTGATCCATATCATCCACTGCACGAAAAGAAGGAAATAATTTTTCTTCTAGTCCTACTACAAAAATAGATTTAAATTCTAGTCCCTTGGCTGCATGAACGGACATCAAGGTAATGTAATCACTGTCTTCTTCTTTTTTATCTGCGTCGGTCAGTAAAGCAATATTTTGCAGATAAGCTGAAAGTGACTTTTCTGAGCTTCCATCTTCTCGTACTTCATCATCTTCTACAAAATCCTTGATACCATCTAATAAATTATTAACATTCTCCAAACGCCCCATTCCTTCTATGGTCGTATCTCTTTTTAATAAATCTAGCAATCCACATTGTCGGGCAATGTAGGAAGCGACTTCATGCGCATTCTGTCGGTTCATTCGATCCGCAAATAACTTAATGGTTGCTTTAAAATCAAGTAGTCCTGATTTGGCTCTTCCTTTAGCAGGAAAGGTTTTAATCGCTTCCCAAACTGCTAAGTTAGTTTCACTAGCGTGGGCGCTTAATTTCGCAATGGTTGTTTGTCCGATTCCTCGTTTTGGATAATTAACAATTCGTCGGAATGCTTCTTCGTCTGCGTGATTGACCGTCAAGCGGAGGTAAGCAATAAAATCTTTTATTTCTTTCCTTTGGTAAAAAGATTGTCCGCCAATAATCCGATACGATAAATTATATCTTCTTAGATATTCTTCGAAAATTCTAGACTGGGCATTGGTTCGATAAAGGATCGCAATCTCGCTATTTCGAAAATGGATTCTATTCTTTTGTTCGACAATCATGTCAGCAACTCTTCGTCCTTCATCTGTATCAGAAACACAACGAACGATTTTTATTTTATCCCCTACTCCTTTATGGGACCATATTTTTTTTGGAATTTGTTTTGAGTTATTTTGAATGACTTCATTCGCAGCTTGTACTATATGCTCCGTTGAACGATAATTTTGTTCAAGCTTAAAGGTCTTTAAGTTTTTAAAATCTTTTTCAAAATCCAATATATTTTCAATGGTTGCGCCACGGAAAGCATAGATACTTTGGGCGTCATCTCCCACCGCACAGATATTGTTAGGGCTATCTTTGTAAACCGATAATTTTTTTAAAATACTGTATTGCAAGTAATTGGTATCCTGAAACTCATCTACCATTAAGTACTTAAATTTTTGCTGGTACTTCTCACAAACGTTGTCTTTGTTTTCGTGTAACAAGACAAATAATTTATAAAGTAAGTCATCAAAATCCATAGCATCTGCTCGCTTGCATCGCGACATGTACTTCTTATAAATTTCCAGAAAATGTGGCATTTTAGAAGCTCGATCTTGCGTCAATAGTTGTTGGTCTCGCTCGTATAATTTGGGAGAAATAAGATTACTTTTCGCAGAAGAAATTCTGGAACGAACCGTATTTACGTTGTAGTTATCTTTATTAAGATTAAGTTCTTTGATGATTGACTTAATAACACTTTTACTATCATCAGAATCATAAATAGTAAAATTGGATTTATAACCTAATTTATCGGCCTCGACTCGAAGTATTCTCGCAAAAATAGAGTGAAAGGTTCCAGCCCAGACTGATTTGGCCTTTTCCCCGACTACAGTGGCAATCCGCTTTTTCATTTCCCGGGCGGCTTTGTTGGTAAAGGTGAGGGCGAGAATTTCCCAAGGAGCAATCCCCTGTTCAATGAGATAAGCAATTCGATAGGTGAGTACCCGCGTTTTACCTGAACCTGGGCCAGCTACCACGAGTACTGGACCTTCGGTACATGTAACCGCAGCTCTTTGTACATCGTTGAGTTCGTTTAAGTAATCCGAAGTTACTTGCTTATCTTTATTTTCAGTCATTTTATGGATGGATGTTTATGAGTTTGATACTTCTTCTTCCAAAGCTTCCCAGTATTCAAGTGCCCGACGGGTATGTGGAATACAAATGGATCCTCCTACTAGATTCGCAATAGCAAATACTTCGAATGCTTCTTCCTTAGTGACGCCCAGTTCAAAGCAAGTTCCTAAGTGGTATGCGATACAATCATCACAGCGCAAAACCATGGACGCTACAAGTCCTAGTAATTCCTTAGTCTTTGAAGGCAAAGCACCATCCTGATAGGCATTGGTATCTAAGTTAAAAAATCGCTTGAGCACTTTGTTGTCGCTCGCTAGCAATTTTTCATTCATCTTTTTCCTGTACGAATTAAATTCTTCTACTTTATTCATAATAAATTATTAAACAGTTCCGCGATTTTTCCATCGCCATAATGAGAGTATTAATCTAAATGGTAAAACTATTGCTGCAATCACGCTACCTACTCCAAATAAGATCAGTTCATTTCTAATAAAACTTCCTAGTTGTTCCTGGTTAAACGCTGCGTTTGGAGATAGAAAAGAGTCCATCCCATTTTCATCAATATATGTCTGAAAAAAATTAATACCATTGATTAAATATGCAATGATAGGAACACTCAATAAAATGATGGCTACTTTTACTAGCTGAGCATTTGCCAGCACGGTGTATTTTAATAAAAATATATATCGACTTAAAGTAACGAATACAATAATGTAAACAATATTCAGGATAAGGAATGGATAATTGTCTGTGTATTTTAGGATGGGATATAGTATTGCTGCCACTAGTATTGCTGTGACCAACCACCAGATTAATTCCATTTTCAGCGACAAACTTCTCGATTGATCCATACAACATTTTGTTTTGGCAAATTAAGAATTTTTTTTTGAAACTCTTAGTCAGCCTGTTGTAATTATACGAGAATAGTTGAGCATAAATTGGTTAGGGTTGCCTAAAAAAGGAGAAGGCCCGCATTCGTGTTGAATGACGGGCCTTCATAAAG
>CAZYAC010000392.1:0-4175 GCA_964645475.1 uncultured Saprospiraceae bacterium
AAAGAATAACGTAGGGCAGAATCGTAGCAATCCATAGCCGCTCCAATGGCACCCCATGCAATTCCGTAACGAGCTTTAGACAAACAAGACAAGGGTCCTTTGAGTCCTCGAATTTCTGGAAAGACGTTTGCTTTCGGTACTCTTACATCTTCAAAGACAAGTTCTCCAGTAATGGATGCACGAAGCGACCATTTTCCATGAATTTCGGGTGCAGAAAATCCTTTCATCCCTTTTTCTACCACCATTCCTCGAATTTTGCCTTCTTCATCTTTTGCCCAAACCACCGCGATATCCGCCACGGGCGAATTGGTAATCCACATTTTAGCACCATTTAGAATATAGCTATCACCATCGTCTTTGATATTGGTAATCATCCCACTCGGATTGGATCCATGATCTGGTTCCGTCAAACCAAAACAACCGATAAATTCTCCACTACCTAATTTTGGTAGATACTTTCTTTTTTGCTCTTCAGAGCCAAACCGATAAATAGGATACATCACCAGTGAACCCTGAACGGAAGCCATAGACCGGACACCTGAATCTCCTCTTTCTAGTTCTTGCATGATAACTCCATAGGCAATCTCGTCCATTCCGCCACCGCCATATTCCACTGGAAGACTAGGACCAAAAGCACCGATCTCGGCTAGACCTTTAAAAAGATGGTGCGGGCATTCAGCTCGGTTAGCGTAGTCTTCGATAATCGGACTGACTTCTTGCTTTACCCATTCACGGACGGCACCTCGTGCCATCAAATTTTCTTCGCTAAGCAATTGGTCAATATTATAATAATCATGTCCTTGAAACTGGTCCGTTTTGACACTTTTTTTTGCGCCGGTTACGCCGTTTGTTTTTCCATTTTCGTTCATTATAATGCTGGTTTTATTTTTTTAGTTGGTTTATCTTGATCTAAAGGGATTTCTAGATATAAAATTACGTAATTCTATACACTCTTGTTGCCCTTTGAGAAGGTAGAGATTGAATTTTACGGAAGGTTGACGCTGTCAATTAGATAGGATACCAATCTGACATTATCTCTACCGCTTCATATTCCGTATCTTTGAAAAAAAATCCAACACATGGGAAAAATTTCACTAGAAGGCATGGAGTTTTACGCTTATCATGGTGTATATCCAGAAGAGCGAGTCATTGGCAATAGTTTTGTAGTAGATGTATTTATCGATACCAACTGGGAGTCCGCTTCGATGAGCGACAACTTAGATGAAACCATCAATTACGAAACCATCTATCAGATTTGCCAGGCCGAGATGCGGCACACCGTGCAATTGATCGAAACCTTAATTCAGAATATTTCGTATGCCATTCGACGACAATTCAGTACAATACAGACCATTACCATTAAAGTACGTAAAAATCGACCAATTCCAGGACACCGAGTCTCTCATTCTGCGGTAGAATCGACTGAAAATTTTGTCAATCAGTGTCCACGTTGCCAAAAGTCATTTATCTGTTATGGGGATGAAACCTGTTGGTGCTTTGAAAAAAAGGTATCCTCAGAAACCAGAGAAAATTTAAAGACTAGATTTCAGGGCTGTCTTTGTAATGAATGTTTAAGCTTTTTTGCGGGCTAATGCAATGTATTATAATGTAGAAACCAGGCGTGCCTTGTCTCTACATTATAATTATGATTTTAATAACATTTTCAGAATTTACCTTCAACTTTTTATCAAGTCAAAGAAATTGTTGAAAGGTTAACTACTTTTAAACACAAATATCACTTTACCTATAATTGCTTAAGTAATGCAGTTTTAAAAAAATTATTATGATTAAGAAATTCATGTTTATACTCGTGGCACTTCAGCTCACTGCTTGTACACAGTTTCAAGATATAGCTGGATCGGTGCTCGAAAGTGGTGCCCTCACTCCACAGCAAATTGGACTGGGACTGAAAGAAGCCCTTAATGTTGGAATCAGTCAAGGTGCCGATAGATTATCTGCCAAAGATGGTTTCCTGAAAGGAGCCTATAAAATTTTATTGCCCGAAGAAGTTCAGAAAGTAACCAACAAATTATCTGGTATTCCTGGCTTTAATTCCGTTGAAGGAGAGATGATTAAATTACTCAATCGAGCAGCAGAAGATGCTGCTAAAAGTGCCAAACCTATTTTTGTAAGTGCCATCAAGCAGATGACTTTTGCGGATGCAACCAACATTTTAATGGGATCTAATGATGCCGCAACCAACTATCTACATAAGACTACTTCTGATCAGTTGACCAGTGCTTTCCGACCCAAAGTAGTAAAATCACTTGACCGAGTAAACGCTACCAAATATTGGAATGATGTAGTTACCAAATACAACTCGATTCCTTTTGTTAAAAAAGTAAACCCTGACCTGGATGACTACGTAACTCAACAAGCTCTTACTGGTTTATTCGGAATGGTAGCAAAGAAAGAATTAGGTATTCGTAAAAATGTTAGCGAGCGGAAGACGGATTTGTTGAAGAAGGTTTTTGCTAAACAGGATAAGTAGTTGATTGGTTAATTAGTGGATCAGTTAATTAGTGCCCTAAATCGTAAAGTACTAATTAGACTTTATTCTAAAATAATTAGTATGCTTCCAAATGATCAAAAATATCTATTTGGCTTCTTTACAAAAAATTTCAGAATAAAGTCTATTAACTGATTCACAATAAACCCGCTAGCACCTTCCAAATTGTTTCTCTTAGAATCTGATGACCTGTAACATTCGGATGAATACCATCTGGGAGATTTAATTCTGGTTGTCCACCGACTTTGTCTAATAGAAAAGGAATAAGGGCCGCATTATTTTTTTTAGCTAGTCGCGGATAGATCGCCGCAAATTTTGTGGTATACTCGCTTCCCATATTAGGAGGTGCCATCATCCCAGCCAGAAGAATCTTGGTAGTAGGATATTTTTCTTTTACCGCATCGATGATAGATTGTAGGTTGGCTTCAGCCTCTACAACCGGAAGGCCGCGCAAAGCGTCATTTCCACCCAATTCCAACACAAAAATATCAGGTTGATAATTCTCCAGTATCCACCCTACTCTTTCTTTTCCACCGCTCGTGGTCTCTCCACTATTACCCGCGTTAATTACTTTATAATTTAGGTTTAGTGAATCAATCCTCTTTTCAATCAGTCCTACAAAGCCCTGAGAGGGATCAAGTCCATAACCAGCTGAAAGGCTGTTTCCAAAAAATATTATTGTTTTTGCCTTCCTTTCGGTAGCAGATTTTGCTAAATCGCTAGATGGAGCCGCCGCCGCTTCAACGGGTGCTTGCTTGGCTGAGGCACTGGTACTATCTGTGGTACAACCCGTTCCGCTCAATACAATCAGAATTAGAAAGAAGAAGCCATGACAGGTAAGGAGGTATTTATACATATGGACAAAATATTGTTTGGAATGAGTATAAAGTTATGGTATTTAAAAAAGAAAAAAATTAATAATAAATTAATAAAAAATATTGTTTGGAACGAATGAATTAGTTCCCATTTAAAATTTCTTCTTTTCCGTTCAATCAAATCAGTTATTATTCATTTTATAATTGCGACAAAACCATCTAATAAGCAGCATTTCTAGCACTGGATTAAAGGGCAAACTTATTGTAATATTGCAGCGTTAGGGAGGTAAAGATAAGCGATAGAATCAAGTAAATTATTGTTCATCGAAAATTTCACTTCATTCGTCTAGCTTATTGGTCACATGCAACCTATTGGATTTATATTTGTGTTTATAATAACGACCCAATAAAAACCCAATAGTTAACAAAAAGATTTTCATTATGAAAAATTACATCTTATTAGTCGTCTTGTTCTTATTTAGCTTCGGTATGCAGGCCTTCACCGATCCTGTTAATGAAGATAAAAACTGCCGATTAGATTCTGTTAACTGCTGCAGTAATCTCGATAGTCAAGAACGGATCACGCTTGACCTGATCTTTAATGATTGGACGTTGACCGAAAATACCACTGTTTCTGGAATGACGCAGCACTTCGACTTTAGTGAAATAGGGATTGTAAAAATCACCACCACTTTTGCCGATGCAAATATTCCATCTACTAGTAAAAATATGGTTTGGCAACTAACCGTAGAGAATAATGAGTCTGTATTAATCTTAACAGACATCACCACAGACTCTTACACTACTTATAAGATAGACGAAACTTGTGAAGGTCTATCTCTAAATAATAC
>CAZYAC010000393.1:0-1253 GCA_964645475.1 uncultured Saprospiraceae bacterium
ATTTCCTGATCAATTTGATAAGGTGGTTGTTCGGTAACTTCGATCAGCGAAATTACATCGCAGACAACATTGACCACCAATTCGAAGTGATCATCACAAAAACTATTACCGTTGGAAGCCGTCAATTTCAAACGATAAGTCCCAGGTTGATTGAGGACATAGTCAGGATTGGTTTGGATAGAAAATGGGATATCATCCAAAAACCATTGATAGGCGTTAGCACCAGAACTACTATTATTTAAGTTAAACACCTCTCCTACCACTAAATTGGTTGGTACCGAAAAAGAAGCATTGACAGGATTGGGACAGGGAGGCAAGCAACGATTTTCACTCGTCAACGTATTTCTAATACCTTCTATAAAAAAAATCATACGGTCTGCCTGATCGGCGGTAAAAGCGGAATAACAAGCCAGCGTACTGTAGTCCATATAATTATTAAACATATCATTTTCATCCACCAAAAATGGATTATTTGAATCCAAAGTATTGACATCCGTATTACAAGAGTTAGTCACCTCATCGCAAGCAATTCTCACCGTAGATTGGTCGGGTGGCGTATCACAAATTTGATCACCATCAAGGAGGCAATCATTATTACCACAGCCGCCTTCGAAGGTATGATACAGTCCAAGATAATGGCCGAGTTCGTGGATAAGTACACTGGTATTGGCAGGACTCGATCCCATAAAGTTTGTTTCGATCACTACGCCATCTTCGGGTTGCCCATGAGAAGCTGGTAAAAAAGCATAGCCGGCGACACCACAATTATTACCACTACAAATTTCATTGACGACCCAAATATTAATATATCGGAGTGGATCCCAACGAATCAGGTTTTTTAGATCCAAATCTTGCGTGATAAGATTCATATTGGTCAATGGATTTTGCATCCGGGTAATTCCCGAACTATTGTTTCCTTCTGGATCGCGCGTAGCGAGGCAAAATTCAATGTCTGTCGTGACACCGGTGGTAGGATCGTATGGTTGCTGATTGGCAAAAGCAAGGTTGACTTGTGCGATGGCTGTTTGAACCGCAGCGTCGGAAAGTTCACCAGTACTTCCTTGATGGATGATATGGACGACCACAGGTAGTGTATAGGTTGGTGGTGTGGTGGTAAAGGATGGCGAATTATAAAAGCTGGCTCGTTGAAATTCGAGGTTGATTTGTTCTTGTTGGCGGGTAGGATATTGTTGATATAGTTGATCCAAAATTTCCGACTGTGCACAGAATTCCCCGGTTGCCTGAGCAACCAC
>CAZYAC010000393.1:1353-4144 GCA_964645475.1 uncultured Saprospiraceae bacterium
TTTCCGGTATTTTTATAGACACGCTCGTTGACGGCCAACCAATTATTTTTTATTTCATCGGCTAATTTTGTTTCTCCGTAATTATAGAGTCCACTGTATGCCATCCACTGGAGCGGAGCCCAGCCGTTGGGTGCATCCCATTGCTGTCCAGTCGTGTTGAGTGTCGGCAATAATCCACCGGGTTTAAGGAAATCTTTGCGAAGCATTTTAGCGACTGCTTTAGCCTGATCAGGAACAGCTAAATCGAAGTAAAGTGGATAGGTTCCTGCGAGGGAAAGCGTAGGCGTTGGAGCAGCTTTTTTAAAATCGTAGTCCACAAAAAACTGTCGGTTTTTATCCCAGCAATAAGTTTGAATAGCACGTTTTCGATTACTAGCTCGTTGGCCATAAAACTCAGCCTGCTCTTTGTTATTTGCTAAACGATTGGCTTTAGCGAGGGTACGTTCGAGATTATAAATTAAACTGTTGAGGTCAACCGGAATAATATCGGTGGTGTGAATGGTTCCCAAATCCTGGGGATCTGTGAGCCAGCGACTACTAAAATCCCAGCCCGATTCACAAGCAGCGCGAAGGTTGAGATAGAGATCCTTAGGGTCTTGACTAGAGGCTTCGGCCAATTCCACATCTTCTATATAAGATTCGGGACGTGGTGCAATATGGTCATCATAATAACGATTGAGAATCATTCCATCCGGCAGTCGAACAACGCGACGATGAGTAGTATTATCTGTCGAAAGATCTGTTACCCCAGCCATCCAAAAATTATATTCTTTTTCCAATGCTGATAGGTACCGGCTGTACATTTCGTCTCCTTTCGCCTCGGCAAGTACGTTGACAATTGCTGCAAAAAACGGAGGTTGTGATCGCCCCAAGAAATAGGTTCGATTCCCATTGGGGATATAACCAACAGTATCGATCAGATAGGCAAAATTATCCGCCATATTTTCAATCAATCCTATCTTACCTGCTCTTTCCAATCCAAGAATTGTAAAATAGGAATCCCAATAATAAATTTCTCCAAAACGTCCACCGGGTACGATGTACGGATGTGGTAATGGTAAAAGACTACCGGTATTTTGTTGTTGATCAGGTTCGCGTAATAATATGGGCCAAAGCGCCGTAACATGCTCTTTAACCGTTCGACTGGTATCTGCTTTAAAATCGGAAGCATATTGTTTGGGCAATTCAAAATTATCGGTGACAAAAGCTTTCAACGAAAAATTTTCGCTTGCTTTTGCGACTTCGTAATTGTCCATAATTTCTTGAGTAGTGAATTTTGGTGTACAATCTACAAAGGTTTTTGAATCGGGAAATACTCCTTGCGTCTGAATGGCTTTGAAAAGAGCACCAAAGCGTTCGTCGGGAGATAACATTCGTTTTTCATCGACGGCAGTGGTAGATTTTGGGTCATTCGGTTGACAAGCCATAAAAAGGGTCGTAAAAAGGATAAAAAGCAGGTAAGTATTTTTCATGTAAAATTTATTTTTCCTAAAGAAGTTATTCAAAGGTAAAAAGATTTGGGGGAAAACTTACGTTATTATAACGCTAGCTCAATTATCAAATTAAAAAAATAAATAATATAACTAATTTGTTGATTTTCACTATTTTACTAATACTAAAAAAATAATTATCCATTAAAAATTCTTTTAATTAGATTTTAAGGTAATATATTGCATACCCAACTAATTGAATTTGGCTAGTTAGCTAATAGCCAATTCATTAAACAATCATACTAACCAAAATACAACCATGCGATCTTTAAATAAGATTTTAAAAAATATTGGGCAATCAAACGAAAACCCTACCGGTGTATTGACAGCTACCAAGACTGATAAGAGCTATCAGAATTTTGGAAACTTCGATTTACCCAAACTCGAAATTACGCTAACTGGCCAGAAAATGGTGGATATTTCTTTGGTCATTCATGCGTTACAACAACTTTATACCATAAAAGGGATTCCGTTAAGCATCGAAGCCATCCACTATAATTTCATTTTGGAAGAAGGGGTTTTGCAAGTTCCTATTAAATTAAAAATTGGAGATTTCGATTACTGTTTATTTTTGATTTACAGTAAAAAATGCGCAGCAGCATTTGTCGATGCTCGGAATAGATTGCAGGTATTAAAAAAGTATCGGGCTGTTTACCTTAGCAAGGTTCCTATGACGGGAGATATGGCGCCAGCATCAGCGCTTACCTCTTTACGATTTGATCATTTTCGGATATGTTCTCAAAAAACTCCATTAAATAATTATGCCGTTTGGTGGTCTACCTCGAGAGAACCACAATTTCGAATTTCAAAATCTTTTCAGGATTTAGAACAGATATCTAAGACCTTAGACGGCTATGAATCATACTTTATTGGAAGATTTTTTAAGGCTTTAGAAATTCCAGAATTTACGGGGGAAGAAGTTAAGCGGGTCGCACTACCCAAAAAGGAAAGAACGCTCACCGTAATTGGACCGGAAGAACAAATCATCCTTCTTTCTTTTTCACAGAAAAAAGGAATTCGTCTACATTTTGATCGGTATACGACGCCTTTCGGTTACCGCGCCGCCATTATCGAACAGCTCTGCATCGCCATTCAGGCTTACACCATTCGGCTACAACTGAGAGACCTTCCTCGTGATACGACAACGCGTTCTCGAGGCATAGAATGGTACTTGGAAATGGCAGAAAAAGAGGAGGAAGTGATTGGGTTGGTGGATGTGCGGATTCTTTGATGCGTGGATTGGTGGATATGCGGATTTCTTGATGTGCAGATTTTTTGATGTGCGAATGTGCGGATTGGTG
>CAZYAC010000394.1:0-4095 GCA_964645475.1 uncultured Saprospiraceae bacterium
CCAGGAAGATAACGACTTGCAACATACCTTTAATCCTGACCTAACCATTGATGATTTTGATTATTTTGAGGAAGCAATTCCATTCGATCAAACTAGATATGGCGAGGCATTAAACCATGATCAAATTGCCGGACTAGGGAGAATTCTTTTCTATGATTCCAGGTTATCACAAAATAATTCGATGGCTTGTGCCAGCTGTCATCACCAAGAAAGAGGGTTCTCTGATAAAACGCCATTTAGCACTGGCCTCCTGAATTATGAAACAACGAGGAATTCGATGACCTTGGTTAATAATGCCTATCAGGTATCCCATTTTTGGGAAGGACATAGAGGTAGAATGGAAAATCATATTTTAAGCCCTATTTCTAATCATATCGAAATGGGTATGAAAGACATCAATGCATTGGTTGAAAAGTTGAAAAAAATTGAAGCGTATGATAATCTATTTAAGGAGGTGTATAATCAGGAAATAAATGAAGAGCTAATTGCTAATTCATTAGCTACCTTTGTTGCTTCAATCGTGTCTTATAATTCCAAATTCGATAAAGGAAAAGAAAATGATTTTGTGAATTTCACCAATACAGAAAAAAGAGGAAAAAATTTGTTTTTTGGAAAAGCAAAGTGTTCAAGTTGCCACAAAGGGGATCACTTTGCGGCAAGATGGAGAAGCCATGCAAATATCGGCTTGGATGAGGTTTATGAAGACCAAGGTGCTGAAGATGGAAAATTTAAAGTACCATCTCTTAGAAACATCGCATTGACCGGTCCATATATGCATGATGGGAGATTTGCAACTCTGGATGAAGTAGTAGACCATTATGTAAACGGTATTCAAGATCATCCTTCTTTAGATTGGATACTAGAGGATCCAATTTCGCTGACAGATTTAGAGCAGAGCGAGCTAATTGAATTTTTACATACCCTAACGGATTATGAATTGATCTCAGATGAAAAATTTTCAAATCCGTTTAGATAAATTTTAATAAAAGCAATAACGATGGGCGACCCCTTCCCTACGGGTAGCCCATCGCTTCTATAAATAAAAAAGCGATTCATCAGTCTCCATCTTTACTAATTCCTTTCCAACAAGGTTAATCCTAGAGTTTCCCAAAAAACTTCTCCCTGCCCACTAGGAACTTTACCCCACACTAGTTATCTTCGCATCATGTACAAAGCATTCCCTCTATCTCTATGCTGCCTCTTAGTCATCCTGCTCTTCTGGACAGGTTGCCAATCCGATCCTAGCGAATCCAATCGCGCCTTTGGGGACAATACCACCGTACCCATTTCTGATGATTCAGATTATCCCGAACTTGAAGAAAACTGGGGTTTTATCAATACCGATGGCGCCTTGGTGATTATGGGCAGCTTTGATGAGACGAGAGGTTTTAGTGAAGGCTTGGCTTTGGTCCGAAAAGGAAATAAATGGGGATTTATTGATAAGAATGGTGAAATTGTGATTGCCCCAAAATTTAAGTCTGCTTGGTCTTTTCAAGGAGGCAAAGCGCGGGTCATGGAGTTTTCGGACAAACTCGGAATCATTGATCAAAAAGGAGATTACTTGCTACCTCCTGAGTACACGGAAATAAAAAACTATTCTGAAGGACTGATTGCGGTGAAGAAAGATTCGCTTTTTGCTTACTTGGATGAAAACGGACAGACCGTTATCCCTCCTAGTTTTCGTCGTGCGTGGAACTTTCATGATGGCTTAGCCAAAGTGGCATTGGATGGAAAAGTGACCGTGATCGATAAAACGGGAAAAACAGTTTTTGATGCTGCCTTTGAACGAATGGGTGATTTTGCAGAAGGCCTAGCTAAAGCGAAATGGAAAGGTAAGTTTGGATATTTGAATAAAAGTGGAAAACCGGTGATCCAAAATAAATACGATAATGCCGGAGATTTTAACCAAGGAATTGCCGTAGTAGGAATAGGTGAAGCCTATGGCTTGATCAATCAGAAAGGTAATTTTCTGGTAAAACCACAATATCAAACTATTTTTTACGCCGGAAACAATCGCTGGGTCGTGGTAGACGAAGGTAAATTTGGTCTCATCGATCAGACGGGAAATATTATCGCAGAACCCGTTTACCAGCAAATTTATACCTTTGTTGAAGAAAGAGCCATCTACCAACGAGACGATTTATGGGGTTACTTAGACCCAGCAGGAAAAGAAATTACGCCGCCTCAATATGGACTGGCGTGGAGTTTTCAGAGTGGCTTAGCCAGAGTTGGTTTTCGTCAAGGAATCGGTTTTATTGACACCACCGGAAATCCTGTGATCTTACCGGATTTTGCCGATGTAAGAGACTTTCAGGAAGGCTTGGCTACCGTTCGATTGTAACAAAAGTTAAGATGTCAAAGATCGAAAACTCCGAACGTCTAAAGGGAGGAATTATATCGGTGGCAAATAATTTTATTCAGAAAATAAACTTCAAAAACAAACTCAACTTCAACCTCAATGGTTTAGAAGCCAAAGTTAATCTCAATTTTGAAGAAATAACGAATAAGATCTAAACCTACTTTCCTTGGTAAGCAGTTACGTTGTAACTTTAAAGTTTGAATTTGCTATTGAAGTTGAAGTTGAGGTTAATTTTAAGATTGCTCAATTTGGTAGTTCAGAATTCTGTGATCTTACCGGACTTTGCTGATGTAAGAGACTTTCAAGAAAGTTTGGCTACCACTCGATTATAGCATTTTTCTATCCGCTTTTCTGATGGAAAATGAACACTCAACAACAATATTTATTTTAAAAATTAGTTTAATTAGGATGTCCTAATAATGCACTTCATTAATAATTACGACATCTTTTAACCCTACGCTATCTTATTTTAAACGCTAAATAAATTTTTCAAACATGAGATTTAATTTCTTCGCTTTTTTACTGATGATTGGTCTGGCGGTTTCCTCCACCTCTTGTGCTAAAAAAGCCCTCGCTGCGCTGCAATCTGAACTAGACAACGCCAATGCAGATCTAAACAAAAGAGATGCAGACCTAAAAGAATATATTGATAAGCTAAGTACCTGTAACCAAAACCTTAAAGGATTGGAAGCAGAACTTAAAGCAGCCGAAAATAAGGTCGAGATTCGTCAAGAACAAATTACTGATCTAAAAGAACAAGTGGATGACGCTCGCAAGTTAAGAGATAAGCAATTGACCCAAGTGGATGATTTAACCGTTCTCTCTCAAACCGCCAATGCCAACATCGGTGAAACCTTACAACAGTTAGAAACAAAAGATCGATATATCAATTTATTGCAGGCCGCGAAAACAAAAGCGGATTCAATCAATCTAGCATTGGCCGTAAATCTAAAGAGTGTTTTAAAACAAGGAATTGACGACCAAGATGTAGACATCAAAGTAGACAAAACGGTTGTTTTGATCAACCTCTCTGATAAGATGTTGTATACTAGCGGAAGCTCAACCATCACACCACGCGCAGGTCAGGTACTGCAAAAAATTGCGACCATTATTCAGTCACGTCCTGAATTTGAAGTGATGGTCGAAGGATATACCGACAATATCGCTATCCGAAATAGTTGTATAGAAGACAACTGGGATCTAAGTGTGAAACGTTCTACTTCTGTAGTTCGAGCATTACAGAAAAATTATGGTGTAGATCCGAATCGTTTGATCGCTGCAGGACGGGGTGAGTATAATGCCTTGGCAGACAATTCGACTGCTGCAGGACGATCTACTAACCGTCGAACACGAATCATCATTATGCCTAAATTAGATCAATTCTACGACCTTCTGAATCCTACCAAAGTGCCTAAATAAGGTATTTAGTAACAGGATTTAGGATAAAAAACACCCATTTTTAGCACTTCGCCAGAATGGGTGTTTTTTTGGTAAAAATAAATTTTAAGAAAAAACACGTATACATATTGTTATATGCTTCTGTATTTTAGGAAAAAAACCAAAAACAGAATTCATCATAAACAAAACCTTAATCAATTAATTATCAATCACTTACAAAATAATTTAAAAATTCAATCTCATTATTCTATTTAAAATCAATGACGTTTTTTGATTGTTATAGTAATTAAATTATATTTTATTCAAAATTTAACCTTAAACAAAAAACATACTTTTAT
>CAZYAC010000395.1:0-4089 GCA_964645475.1 uncultured Saprospiraceae bacterium
TTTACGACCTAACTCACTCTCAAATTTACGGAAATTATCTGGTAATTGTAAGTGCATATCGTGCCTATCTTCCCTAGGAAAAGGCTATTTTTGTTCTTTTATTGAAAGAAGTTGATTAAAGTTAATGCAAAATGTCTACAGATAAGTCATTGATTGCCAATACTTCCCAAATTTTTCGGTATCGTAGCTTTGGCTACGAATCTCAAAATTTGCATCGTCTTGACAACCAAGCAATTATCTTCGACCTCTTTGAAAAACTTTAAAAACTTCACAAAACGTACTATAATATGCAACGTAGTGAACAAGAAATAGTCCGTCGAGAGGCTATGCAAGCACTCAGAGACCTTGGAGTTGAGCCGTATCCCGCCGCTGAATTTGTGGTGAATTTTTCTACCAATGACTTTAAAACTGCCAATTTTGACGAATTACTGATCAAAGATCTAGCTAGCTTGGCTAAGATTGGTGAGACGGGTGGAAAAAAATTGATGGAGTTATTTAAATCAAAAAAATTTCGGACTGGCTCTATCAAAGATGATGAGGAATTTATTTCACTTGGTATTAATGATCCAGTGGAATTTAATGCTTCTGCCAACCGGGAACCAATGGATTTGGAAGCTTATATCAATGGACTAAGAACCAATAATCTCGGTGCGTATGGTCCTGAAAAATTACCTGAACTGAGAATCGCCGGACGATTCATGGGACAGCGTGGTCCTTTTGCTAAACTTCAGGATGCGGATGGTATTATTCAGTTGTATATGCAGAAGGGAAAAATGGGGGCAACCGAAGCAGCACAAGAACTGACAGACAAGGTAGTCAAGCTTTTACATATCGGCGATTATATCGGAGTGGTCGGACAACTTTTTGTAACACAAACAGGAGAAGTAACCATCAAGGTAAAAGAATTACATTTTCTAAGTAAAGCGTTACGTAATTTACCGATCGTAAAGCGTGACAAAGAAGGGAATGTCTACGATGCTTTTACGGATCCGGAATTAAGATATCGACAGCGGTACGTGGATTTGGTGGTCAATCCACACGTGCGAGAGGCGTTTGTAAAACGGACTAAAATGTATAATTCTATTCGGAATTTTTTAAATGAGAAAGATTATTTGGAAGTAGAAACACCCATTCTCCAACCGCTTTATGGTGGCGCGGCGGCTCGACCATTTAAGACCCATCATAACACGTTGGACATGACGCTTTATTTGCGGATTGCCAATGAATTGTATTTAAAGAGATTGATCGTTGGAGGGTTTGATGGCGTGTATGAATTTTCTAAAGATTTTAGAAATGAAGGAATGAGTCGTTTTCACAATCCTGAGTTTACTCAGATTGAATTATACGTCGCATATAAAGACTATGAATGGATGATGAACCTAGTAGAGGAGATGGTTGAAAAAGTAGCGTTAGATGTAAATGGAACCACAAAAATTCAGGTAGGAGATAATATGATTGATTTTAAACGTCCTTGGAAACGGTACACCATGTATGAAGCCATTGAGCATTTTACGGGTATCGATATTTCAGAGATGAGCGAATCGGAGATTTTTGCTACAGCGAAAAAATTGCATGTTCCCGTGGATGAAACGATGGGTAAAGGAAAATTAATTGATGAGATTTTTGGTGAAAAATGTGAAGGAGAATTAATTCAACCAACCTTCATTACCGACTATCCAGTCGAGATGTCACCGCTTGCTAAAAAACATCGGACTAAACCAGGATTAGTAGAACGTTTTGAAGCGATTTGTAACAAAAAAGAAATCTGTAACGCCTTCTCTGAATTGAATGATCCGATTGATCAACGTGAACGATTTGAGGCACAACTTGAACTTGGAAAGCGAGGAGACGATGAAGCGATGGTGTTGGATGAGGATTTCCTCCGTGCCCTCGAATATGGAATGCCCCCTACAGCTGGACTGGGAATTGGGATGGATCGCCTCGCTATGATTATGACGAATTCTAATTCTATTCAGGATGTACTGTTTTTCCCACAGATGAAGCCAGAAGATCAGGATGAAGAGTCCAAAGAAGCGGAAGTTGAATAAAACGGTGCAAACAATTTGAGAGCGGTAGTTGTCTATGGGATGGAATTACTATATTTTTTTACATATTTCCCCGTTTATCTAAAATAAAAATGATGAAAAAACAATCAATTCAACTTTTATTAATCGCGTTAATCTTCATTGGTTTCACGGCTTGTACGACCCAAACTCCTGAAGAAAAGCGCAAAGAAGACCTTAAGGAGAGTGCAGGAAAATTGGCTGAATCAACCCAAGATTTTGTGGACCAACTCGGTTCGAACGCGGAAGGGACTGTAACGGATGCCATCCAAGGACTAGAAGATGCCGTGAATAAAATCAAAACGGATAAGGACCTAAAAGATCCGGTAAATTTCCGTAAACTGAAGGAATTGTTGCCAGAGGAAGTAGCTGGAATGTCCCGAAAAAAACACAGTGGAAAAACATCGGGAGCGATGGGTTTTAAAATTTCTATGGCGGAGGCGACTTATCGAGAAGGCGACCAAAAATTGGAAATTGATATTGTAGATGCTGGAGGAATTGGAACTGCTTTGATGGGCAATGCCGCTTGGGCTAAACTGGAAATCGACGAAGAATCGGATGATGGTTTTAAACGAACCATCGAAATTGATGGCAATAAATCTTACCAAGAGTGCAGCAATAATAACAAGCGTTGCCAACTGGCGATGATGGTGGCGGAACGTTTTGTGGTCTCTCTCGAAGGCCGGAATGTTGATATGGATCAATTGATGAAAATTGCAAAAAACATGGATTTGCGTAAACTTGCAAACTTGTAACAATTACTTGTTTATAATGGCAGTCGATTGTGAAAGTGTAGCAATGATTGACTGACATTTTGATTATAAATATAAAGGATAAGGGTGTGTTCTTTACTCAGATGTGGATGAAAAAAAATCTTAATTGGGTAATGAACATAACCATATTCTTCGAACAATTTCATCGCTTTTTTTCCCGGAGGATGCCGAAATAATTTCAACTCCGCCGCATCCGTCGGTAACGGCAAATCTTCATACCCTTCTTCTGACAAAAATTGTCGCAGCATTCCGTAGCTTTGTTCCAAATTATTACCACCAAAAATGGTACGGTAACGCCGACCATCACTGATACCGCCTAAATGCTTAGAATTCTCTGGAGGGAAGAATGCACTAATTTTCTTTATCTCGATAAGTTCGTCTCTTGGTATCATAATTTTAGCCACTTTGAGTTTTCAATTGGAACTTCAAATAAAACACAAAATAAACTATTTGTTTTAAAAATAAAAATAATGTCAACTATTTTTTTGAAAATTTCTTTAGGATTGTTTTTTCTAATTGCCATGACGCAGTTTACGCTGGATCTTTCCTATCAAGAGGTTGCCATTCCTGTTACTGGACAGAGTCTTGGAGTCTTGGTAATAGCGTCTTTATTAGGTACACGATTAGGTGGTCTGACGATTGCTTTATATCTCATGTTAGGAGGAATTGGACTACCCGTATTTGCCAAAGGCGCATCAGGTTGGGAGACTTTTAGCAAGGGGAGTGGTGGATTTCTTTACGGATTTTTGATCGCTGGATTGTTGATTGGCTGGTTAGCAGAGCGTTGGGGAATCGCCAATTTTTTAAAGAATATTAGTATGATGACGATTGGCACTGTCGTGATTTTGTTATTTGGCGTCGGCCATTTAACAGCAAAATATGGACTAGAAAAAGCGTTGGAATATGGATTTTACCCTTTTTGGCCAGGAGCGATTATTAAGGTTATTGCCGGTGCGTTGATACTATTGATTTGGTATCATTTTTCTAATAAGCTGTCTAGTAGTGAGTAAGGTAAATTAAGGGTTGTTCGAAAGAATTCAGAGGAGACTAAGAATATCCAATATTCAATCTGGAATGTCCAATATTGAATGAAAATATGGTGCATAAAGTCTTTGTATAGTGTTCTATAGAAATAAACCTATCATCTATTAGTTTTGAAAGTTTGTTTTATGAAAACTGATTTACAATTTTTATTGAATATGTCCGTCCCTGACATAGGTTGACCGTTTTTGGTTAAGAAATTATTGAATACT
>CAZYAC010000396.1:0-4079 GCA_964645475.1 uncultured Saprospiraceae bacterium
GAGCCTCCGGCAATTCCAATCAAGTAGGGCTTTTCTTTCATTATTATTTGAGCGTCAACTCTTTAGGATCGCTGTTCTCTGATATCCGAAGAAATACAAAATATAAACGATCGATCATCTAATTAAGGTGCTTCTTAACACTTCTAAAATGTACAAAGCTAAAAATATTTGGCCATTAGTTTTACTATTAATTCAAAGACATTCCTTACTTTACACTTTTAAACTACGAAGATAAAGCTTTCTACAGGGTGTTCTCTCCTATAAGTAAGGCGGTAAAAGAACAAAATTATAACTAAACATAACTATGGATTTATTGACAGACATTGTTCGCGGACTGATTGGAATTATTTCGATGCTGGCTATTTGCTACGCGCTAAGCGTCAACCGAAAAGCCATTGATTGGAAGCTCGTAATTTCTGGTATTGCCCTCCAAATAGTATTAGCACTATTGATTCTTAAAGTGAATTTTATTTATGATGGCTTTAAATTGGTGTCGGATGGCTTTGTGGCTTTGCTTGGTTTTGCAGACGCAGGTGGTGCCTTTTTATTTGGTTCCTGGCCCGAATCTGGTGTATGGCTCGTCAACGAAGTGAATGCTGCAGCGAAACCAGCAACAAAAATACCAGTTGCTCCGGATACGAAGATGCAACTCTTCAAACTCGGCTATATGTTCGCCTTTAAAGTTTTGCCCACCATCGTATTTTTTGCGGCATTTACTTCCATTCTTTATTATCTGGGGATTTTACAGAAAATAATTTTTGTCTTTGCCAAAGGAATGAGCAAAGTCATGCGACTATCTGGTGCAGAAAGCCTAGCAGCCGCAGCCAACGTTTTTATTGGACAAACGGAAGCACCCTTAGTCATTAAACCCTATCTGGACAAGATGACAAAATCCGAAATCATGTGTCTGATGACTGGTGGAATGGCCACCATTGCTGGTGGTATTTTCGCACTCTGTGTATCCTTACTGGGACCTCAGTACGCATTGCATTTTTTGACCGCTTCCATTATCTCCGCTCCAGCAGCCATCGTTGCGGCAAAGATGTTATATCCTGAAACCATGGAAGTAGATCGTAACGTAACCGTTCCTAAAGAAAAACTTGGTAATAATTTATTGGATGCTATTTCGATTGGGACAACTGACGGAGTCAAACTTGCCGTTAATGTTGGAGCGATGCTCCTCGTTTTTATTTCGTTGGTAGCTATGGTCAACGCCATTCTAGGATGGTTCGGTGGTTTCACCGGACTCAACGGTATTGTTAATGACTTTACGGATGGCCGTTTTGCCACTTTTAATCTGGAATCTATTCTAGGAATAATCTTTTCACCTGTTGCTTGGCTATTAGGAACTCCAACCGAAGATTTAATTTTAGTTGGATCATTATTGGGTAAAAAGACTGCCGTTAACGAAGTGGTTGGCTACGTAGACTTGAGTATCATGATTGCAGATGCCAAAGTTCAGTTATCAGATAAAGGTATTGTCATTGCTACTTACGCACTCTGTGGATTTTCCAACTTCAGTTCTATAGGAATTCAGATCGGTGGAATTAGTGCCATTAGTCCCGAGCAGCGCCCTACCCTTACCGAACTCGGGATAAAAGCATTAATTGGTGGAACGATTGCTTGTTTTCTGACCGCTGCCGTGGCGGGGATGGTGTTGGATAAAATTGTTATGTAAAATTAATTAATAATGAAGAATTAAAAAATTAATAATGCCTGGCTGCCGACAAAGGCAGGTCACTTTTGACGTGTATATCTTTTATGGTAGACTAATTAGAATTTATGCAAATCAAGAGTTGAAAATGTATTGAATGATTTTTTGCTACTCGCTTCTTGCAGTTGGCTACTTGCCCTCTTTAATCGCGATCAAGTGAAGCAAATAGCAAATTTCTAAAAAATAAATTCTAATTAAATAAAACTATAATAATGGAACATACTGAAAAAACACCTATTTGGTACTGGATCGTAGCCGGCTTGGCTTTCCTTTGGAATATCATGGGATTGATCGCCTTTTTTATGCAGGTAAATATGAGCGAAGAAACTTTAGCTGCCATGCCTCCAGCGGAACAAGCTATGTATGAGAATATTCCGATCTGGGCGACCATCGCTTTTGCAATTGCAGTGATTGCAGGAACCATTGGTTCTATTGGCTTATTAATGCGCAAAAAATGGGCACATCCTGTTTTCTTATTAAGTCTAATTGGGATTATCGTTCAGCAAATTCATATATTCTTCCTCAGTGGGATCATGAAAGATGCCGGCGTCTCTACCATGGTAATGCCTGCCATGATTTTATTGATCGCAGTTCTTTTATTGTTCTTCTCAAAAAAGATGATCCGGCAAGGCTGGCTTCGTTAACGATCCAATCCGATCGTGGCTAAGCCACGTGTCAGTTCCCGTACGATTCCTTTTTGCTTTGGGTCGTATATCCAGTTGGTATCGAAACGCGCTAGGATTTCGCTATTAGGTTCGTCGCTAAGCGTAAGGCTATGGAATTCCGTATTTTTATTTTGTTGGTGAAAACGAATATCAGCCAGCACATCATCATCAATTTTGTACATCACAAAATCTGAGATCATCAAAACATCTGCATCTTCGTAATTTTCATTTTTGAGCTGACGCAATGCTTCGTATAAGGCGAGAGAAGCATCGGTACCACCATAGAAAGACATTTGTAAAAACTTGGCAATGGCATCAATAGAATTGGCAATATCGTACAAATCAAGGGTTTGAATTCCGACAGAGAAATTGATCAGATAGGCTCGTCTATTTTCGCGGATCGCCATTTTTAGAATACCCAAACAGATCGCTTTGGCTAGTTGTTCGGGGCGACCTTTCATGGATTCGCTCGTATCTACGCAAATAATAAACGGACCTTTTTCTTTCTGCCGGACCTTTTGAAAAATCTCCATTTCTTGCTCATTACTAGTAACTAATTTTCGATCTTCGTATCGAAAAGTTAGCAAGTTTTTGTCTGCATATTTTTTTAAAAATAAATCCTCTGTTGCTTCGTCACTTAATAAACTCACTTCTGAACTCACTAGATTACTTAAATCCTGGCTTTCGTGAATTCCGACAATTTCTGCCTTAGCTGTTTCATCTACTTTCCATTCTTGGCGAATAATGGTCTTTTCAAAGGTTTCTTCTTCTATTTCAATTTCAGCGGCCCGCATATTTCCGAGGATATCCGCCAGTTCTTGAATGGAGGATTCTTCTTTTAAAAATTCGTTGTATTTTTTTAGCACATTAAAACTCGTATCCTGCCAAAGATCCCGTGATAAGTCCCAACCCAAATAATCTGTAAAGGGCGTCACCATCGAGAGAAGTTGTTTGTATTCGTTGACCTTTGCTTCGATCAATTCCGTAAACTGCTCTCCTTCTTGCTGTAATTTTTTTAATTGATAAACTAGAATTTTTCCTTGCAACAAAGCATCCCATTGAGAAAGTAAATCCGTAACCACTAATTCAAATTTCTCTTTTCCTTCCGTCGTATGTGTCCCCTCTTCCTTTTTAAAATAAGTATTAAATTGTACATCATAAAAATCAATATCTAGTTGTTCCCGGGGATAAGTCTCCCGAATAAAAGCAATCAGATGTGCCCGTCTAATTCTAAAGATTTTCAACGGCGTCACTGACCAACCAGACAATCGATCTGCTTCACTTTGGTAAGGATGTTTGGTGGCTATTTTCTTAAATGTTTTTCGAATCCAGTATAGCGTATCTAATACCACTTGCTTGGTGATAAGTTCATTTTTTTCACAGAGTAGCAGCAAATCATCTATCCCAAAAATATTATCTAAGGCTGAAATAAAATATTCAAAATACTGATCGTTGATTTTAGGATTATCATAAGCGTAACCATCCAACTTATGTTTAAAATAAGCCACGAGATACTTGCGCGTTTTCCGATCCAACAAATTGCCGAATTCGATAAATCGATCGTACTCTTCTTCTAATATGGCAGCCGTATCCTTTTGCATTTAATTTAATATTTACACCTAATTTTAAGCATGATTTGCCACTAAGTACACTGTGCATTAAGTTGCTTTGTATTTTGAATAGGTTGTTTTTGGTGAGTA
>CAZYAC010000397.1:0-1175 GCA_964645475.1 uncultured Saprospiraceae bacterium
AGAAAGTACCGGAAACCTTTATTCGCAGTCATCCACATTGTACGGTGTTATTAGGAGATTGAGTTTTTTGATTAGCTACCAAGTCGATTCAAGCCCGCTTTGGCTTTTCCGTGGAGACTATGTTTGTATTGGTTGGGAGATAGGTCGAGACAGGTACGGTAGGCCTTTTTTGCTTGCTCCTTTTTTCCTGCTGTTTCGTAAAGTAATCCCATCTTAAGCGCGGCGTTACAAGCGTAATAATATTTTTGAGAACGTCCTTGGTCGATGGTTTTTTGGTAGTAATTAATGGCTTTGTTGGTTTCACCACTTTCGTGGAAAATTCTTCCTAGGCGATAAACGTATTCTAATTGAAGACCTGCATTCTTAAAATCTTCTGGTTGATAACTGAGGAGGGATGCTTCCGCCCGCTCATAATAACCACCATCAAAAAGCACGCGTGCTTTTAATAGAATAGGATTAGGCTGGTCTTGATTTTTTGCTTCGGTTTGAGCACTCTTATCGCTACCGACAGAAGTGCGACCGTAACGCTTACAAAAATTCATGTACTGTTGGTATTTGAGTTCGTTATCATTCAACAAATGATACCAAGCTATTTTTTGGTAAGCCTCTTTGACATAATTGCCATTGCCCATGCTACTGATATATTTTTGTAAGTATTGTGGTGCATCCTGATCTAGTCGTCGAAAACGAGCTAGTCCCAACATAAATTCGAGGTAGGGCATATTATAGAATTCAGGTCCTCGTGGGCGGTCTTCTAGCATTTGAATAGCCAGATCATTTTTTCCGATTCGCATTGCCATATTAGATAAAACAAAACATGCCAGCGCACTGGTTTTAGGATTTAATTCACCGCTATTGAGAATATTCCAAGCGCGGTCATTGCTACTATTATTTAAGTGCAACATCAAGAAGGCATAGAAAACTAATGTTTCTGTTTCAAATAACTTATCTCCATTTTTTCGATGAAAATCAATGACTTCTTCAATCTCTCGACGCCCTTGTTCAATGGTTCCATCCATTCCCGCAAGTAGCTTGACTGCCCATTTGTAGTTGTCTGGTACGGTGCCGACAAGTGCGTGTAGTAATCCAAGACTTTTTTTGCTGGCAATAAAGTCCGGATGTTTTTTCAAATTCTTATTCAGCATTTTATAAGCTGAACGAATGTTGGATAAGGC
>CAZYAC010000397.1:1275-4069 GCA_964645475.1 uncultured Saprospiraceae bacterium
GGCATGATTTCACGACGAAACCATACCTCTTCTAAGGGTGTTATGTTATATTTTTAAAAACCAGTGGTTCTTAGATCTTTTGCTTTTTGATGGAACAACCGATTGCTTTGGTAAAATTAGGATCAGGACTTTTTCCTTCTTCTAAGGCCATGATAGCATCTTTTACATAGTTGATCGTTACGGCGTCTGGATCTTTTGCGTTATTGTCAATCGCTCCGATATATTGAACAACCATTTCTTTGTCCAATAAAAAAACGTGAGGCGTACGGGTTGCGCCGAATAAAGGATATACCTTTTGGTTGTCATCGAATAAATAAACAAAAGGGAATTTCTTTTCTTCAGAACGTTTCTGCATACCTTCAAAAGAATCTTCTGGTTGTACTTTTGGATCGTTAGGGTTGATCGCAACTACGGGATAACCTTTAGCGGCCATTTCATTGTGTAATTCGATCAGACGATCTTCATACAATACAGAATAAGGGCAATGGTTACAAGTAAAAGTTACGACAAAACCTTTAGCATCTGTCATCTCACTAAGGGAAACCATTTTACCATCGACATTTTTTAATTTAAAATCAGCGGCTTTGTCACCAACTTGGTATCCTGTACCCGTCTTGTTGACAACAGCTACGGCCTGAGCCGCTTTGTCTTTGGTTACGTTTGCAATTTCTTCAACGGCATCAGTACCGTTTTCTGCTACTTTGCTATCACTACAAGCAGTGAAAGTAAGAGCAGACATTGCTAATAATAATAAAAGGGAAAATAAATTTTTCATGGATGTGTTTTTTTTGACCTTAAGAAAAAGTATAAATACTTTTCGGGAGTCGTGGTTATTTTTAAAATATGATTTAAATATAAACAGTATTCGTGGATTTAAACGGAATAAAACGTCCGGTGTTTATAAAATTACAAAAAATTCAGTGTATTCCGGTTTATTTCAGGGTTTCTACCCATTCAGCTAATTCGGGGAAATCATGGAAAGACTTCTCGGCAAAAATCTTTTGGTCGCCATTATACACCACGGTGGCGGGAATTGCACCCGACCATTCGGGGTCTACTTTTGGTATCCAGCGATTAGAATCAGAATCATCGAGAACAATCACGTCACCTGGGAGTGGATTTTTTTCTAAAAAGGGAACTAGCTTCTTTTGTATTTGTTTTGGGAAGTCCAAGCTGACGAAAATGAATTTATATTTCTGGTCTTGATATTTTTTATGTAATTCTAAAAAATAGGGTAGTTCTGCTACGCAGGGCTTACACCAGGTTGCCCAGAAATTTATCACGTAAGTGGTATCGGATTTTTGTGCAAAAATAGGAGCCAATCCGTCATAATCAACTACTGGAATATTATGAGTGATTGGAGTGGTGGATACCTTTTTTTCAGGTTTAACTTCCGGCGACGTAGCTGTATTACAGGCCAATATGAAAACTATAGAAAAGAGTGGAATAAACTTTATCATAAACAATTTTTTTGTGGGTATAAAGATATATCTATTTTTTCTTTTGAAAGCTGAAAGTAGCAAGATTGTTACTTTTTCTATTTTCTTGCATTAAGAAGTTAACGTTTAATTTTTTAAAAAAGAAAATATGTCAAATTATCAACGATTCATATTTGTTAGCCTAATACTACTATTAGGATTTTTTAGTTGTGTAACAAAAACAGAAGAGGTTCTTCCAAAAATATCAAAGTCTAGTCCTTCCGTATATCCTGCTATTCCCGCTGAATTAATTGGACAGGAAATCGACACTATTATTACTTTCAATGCAGAAACCTTCGAAGAATCTGTTCGTTATGAAATTCACCAACCAGAAAAATATGTGAGGATAGATACGATCATTACTTTTAATCCGGGAACTTATAAAGAATCGATGACGATCATCAAACACAGCAATGGGCAAACTGATACAATTGAGGTTTACTAGTGGGATTTTTTTTTTAATACTTAAAATCGGTATCCTAAAAATCCTCCAAAAAAATAAACTGCTCCTTCCTCTGAGTAATTTTGCACGGCCCCTCGGAATCCTACGACTATTGGATCGAAGATATAGTGATAGTTGACCATTGCACTGATTCCCGGCCGCAAGCTATTATTTTTGAGAAGAATATTGGTTGCTCGTTCTACACCTTCTACCTGAAAGGATCGCGCTGAAATCCCTAGTCCGAGTTGAAATTGGTTTTTATCATTTTCCAAAATACCGTAGAGAAAATTCAGGTCCAAATTAAAGGTCAGTAAATCATAGGTGTCACTGGGGTCAATGATGCCCTTGGTATTTGCGATGCCGCCACTTACACCGATGGTGATGGGTGGATAAAACGTACGATTATATTCCACAAAAAGACCGGGGGTAAAACTATTAGGTTTGGCGAGATAGATCTGTGTGTAACCTAGTTTGAGAATGTCTCGCTCGGAGTTTTGCCCAGTTAACAATAAGGGGAAACTGAATAAGGTAAAGAAAATTATTCTAATGATCATACGGGTAGATTTTTTCTAAAGTTTAAAAATAACCTAAATTTACCCAATGAGAAAAATAAATTCGATAGGTTTATTTGCTAGACCCAAATGGATATTGGATAGAGGTGAATGGAATAAAGGGAAGATTCATAAATCATTTGATTAGAAAGATTGGATAATACATTTTCAAAAAAGAAATCCCGAACTTTGGTATTCCAAAATCCGGGATAACTTACTTAACTAATAATGACCGTAAACTTTACAGCCTTAATAGCTTCTTTATACTGGGGGAACTAGAAACCTATTTTCGTAAATCGCTTAGTAGTAAGGATTTCTCCTTC
>CAZYAC010000398.1:0-4044 GCA_964645475.1 uncultured Saprospiraceae bacterium
TTTACCGCTATTTTGGGTGATCTCATTACCTTATCAGCGTTGGTTCTAGTTTGGTGGCGAATGGGTATTACTAGTTTTAGCATTCCTTTTTTGACAAAAATAAGAGAGAAGATCGCGGTCTTACCTCCTGCGCTTACGGTAAAATATATGGCCATCGGTGTATTGGTTTCGCTCCACTGGATCTGTTTTTTTGGTGCTGTTAAATTTGCCAATGCTTCTATTTCTCTGATTTGTATGGCGACCACTTCTTTTTTTACCGCCTTGATTGAACCCATCATTTTCAAACGAAAAATAAAAAAGGATGAACTCAGTCTTGGTCTATTGATGATTCCCGGTGTATTGTTGATTGTCAACAACACCGAATGGGATATGATGATGGGTATTTTGATAGGATTAATGAGTGCTTTTTTAGCTGCTTTATTTGCTGTTTTGAATAAAACCCTAGTAGATAAGGCGGAGCCATTAACCATTACTTTTTTAGAACTCGGTAGTGGTTGGTTATTTCTCAGCATCTGTTTGCCCATTTATTTAATGTACCAACCCGATGCACCGTTTATGCCACAAGGATTTGATTGGTTATGGTTGTTAATTCTAGCGTTGGGTTGCACCACGCTAGCCTATGTATTATCACTTCGCTCGCTAAAACATATTTCCGCTTTTGCCTCTACACTCACCATCAATCTAGAACCTGTCTACGGTATTTTTTTAGCATGGATTTTTCTAAATGATGCACAAGAATTATCTCCTCAATTTTATATAGGTTGTTTGCTAATTCTCGGCGCCGTCTTTTTTCATTCTTTTAAAAACCTTAAAACCAATCAACATGCCGTCTAATTTGATTGACCAATATTGTGAAAGCCATACTACCCCTCCTTCACCATTATTGGCGGAGTTGTTAAGAGAAACTCATTTAAAAACTCTAGCACCGCAGATGGCGTCAGGACACCTACAAGGTGCTTTACTCCGTTTCATCAGCCGCATGATCCAACCATCTACCGTATTAGAAATTGGCAGCTTTACAGGGTATGCCACCTTGTGTTTATTGGAAGGATTGGCTCCGAAAGGTATTATTCATACTATCGAAGTGAATCAAGAACTGGCTTATCTAATTAGAAAGTATATCGATCTTGCCGAAGCCGTCGACCAGATTAGATTGCATATTGGCGATGCAAAAAAAATAATTCCCACTATTACCGACACTTACGATTTGGTATTTATAGATGCAGGAAAAATGCATTATCCACAGTATTATGATTTGGTGATTGATCGGGTAAATCCCGGTGGTTATATCCTAGCAGATAATGTATTATGGGATGGGAAAGTGATACGAGAAGAAAAAGATAGAGACAGTGAAATTTTAGATCATTTTAATAAAAAAATACATCAAGATCCAAGAGTAGAAAACATCCTACTTCCGATTCGTGACGGACTGATGCTTGCCAGGAAATTAGAATAACATTCCTTATTAAGGACCTTTAGCAATGATAGCTTCTTGAGCTAAATTTCTTAGTTCAGTAATAGTCGTAGCACCTTGCCTACGAGCCAATACCTTTCCATCTTTATCTATAAATACGAGGGTAGGATAAGTACTAGCGCCAAACATGGTTGCGATTGTCTGGCCATTACCTTTCTCAGCATCCACTTTATAATTGATGAAGTTTTCGTTCATAAACTTTCGAGTATCTGGATCTGTAAATACATATTCCTCCATCAATTTACAGGGAGCACACCAGGTGGTATAAATATCCATAAAGACAATTTGGTCGGTGCGACTTGCCTTCTCGAGCACCTTACTAAGCAGGTCAGATTTGACAAAATTGAGTCCAGAAGTCGAAATAGGCGTTTCAACACCAGTCGTCTTACCAGTGGATTTACATCCTGATAGTATTAAAGCCATAAGGCATAGGCTTGTAAAAATATGGATTGAGATTTTCATAGATTGCGTTTTTCTAAGAACGTAGCTAGTGTTGGTAAAATTACATAAATGCTTAATCATTTGCATTTTTATGTTTTTCGTAAAGCTTGTTAAGTTTTTCATATTTAAGTGTGACGGTCTTCGCCGCTCGCTTACTGATAGTCCATCCCGCCTTTCCATCTAGGAAACCTTTTTGGAAAATAAAGGTTTTAAAAAATCTAAAAATGGGTCCTCCCTTTTGTTTTAACCAACTTGGTTTAGCACCTTTAGCGAAGAGTTCTTGTGCAGATAAAGAGCTGTATAATTCAATTCTGTTCCAATGGTCTTCATGACTTTGATAACTATAATGATATAATAGTCCTTCCATTTTCTTTATTCGAACCTTTTCAGAGAATTTTAGCTTTTCATGTACGTACGCTCCTACCCAATAAGCATTCCGACGGTCAAATATCCTTATCTTCCAATCTGGAAACCAACCACTATGCTTTATCCATTGACCAAAAAAATTATTTAATCGATTAAAACGGTAGGCTTCGTCCGTAGTCAGTTTTAAATTTAATATTTCAGCAGCTAATTCTGAGGAAATCACTTCATCCGCATCTACAGAAAGAATCCAGTCGTTGGAAGCTAAGTTGTTTCCAAAATTTTTAGTTTGTGCGTAGCCTTTCCATTCCGTGGCAACTACCCTAGCTCCTAATTGACGGGCGATTTCTACTGTATCATCCATACTTCCACTGTCAATCACCAATATCTCTTCAGCGACTTCGCGCAGAGAATTGAGGCATCGAGCAATATTAGATGCTTCATCTTTGGTAATAATCACGGCGGTGAGTGGTGCAAGAGGCACTAGATACGAGTTATTTTTGCACCAAGTGCATTTAGGCGGGTATCAATATTTTGGTAGCCGCGGTCGATCTGATGGATATTACGAATAATACTGGTTCCCTTAGCGGAAAGCGCTGCAATCAGCAATGCTACTCCAGCCCGGATATCAGGAGAGGTCATCTCTATCGCGCGAAGTTGTTGCTTGCGATTTAGACCAATAACGGTGGCACGATGTGGATCACAAAGAATAATCTGTGCACCCATATCAATTAATTTATCCACAAAGAATAATCGGCTTTCAAACATCTTCTGATGAATCAATACACTTCCTCGTGCCTGCGTAGCCATTACCAAAATGATACTCATCAAATCTGGCGTAAAGCCAGGCCAAGGAGCATCATAGATGGTCATAATCGAACCATCAATAAACGTTTGAATCTCGTAAGAATCTTGCGCTGGAATGTAAATATCATCTCCTTTTATCTCCATTTGAACACCCATTCTCTCAAAAACATGTAAGGTGTTTCCCAGTTGATCTACCCGACAATCCTTGATTGTAATGGATGATTGAGTCATGGCAGCAAGACCAATGAAACTACCTATTTCAATAAAGTCAGGCAGTAGACGGTGTTCTGTTCCTCCAAGTTTTTCTACCCCTTCAATTATTAAAAGATTAGAACCAATCCCCGATATCTTACCGCCCATAGCATTGATCATCTTACAAAGTTGCTGAAGATAGGGTTCGCAAGCGGCGTTATAAATTTGTGTTGTTCCACTAGCTAGAGCAGCAGCCATCACAATATTTGCGGTACCTGTTACAGATATTTCGTCCATTAACAAATAGGTACCTTTTAATTCTTTTGCCTGAATGGCGTATGCATTTTTTTCAGCATCATACTGAAAATCGGCACCTAGTTTTTCCAGTGCTAAAAAGTGGGTATCCAGCCGTCGACGACCAATTTTATCTCCACCCGGTCGCGGTAAATAGGCTTTACCAAAACGCCCCAACATGGCGCCAATCAACATTACAGAACCACGAATGCGGCTGGCATTTTTTCTAAATTCGCTAGAATAAAAATAGTTGAGATCGATATCGCTGGCCGTAAAAGACCAAGTTCCGGGGCTGGAATTCGTTACGTCAACTCCAAGCCCTTTAATAAGGGCGATCAGTCTTCGTACATCTAAAATATCGGGAACATTGGAAAGTGTTACCGTTTGGTCGGTTAGCATGACTGCGCACAAAACCTGCAGCGCTTCATTTTTTGCACCCTGCGGTATAATTTCGCCACTTAGCGAAATACCAC
>CAZYAC010000399.1:0-3997 GCA_964645475.1 uncultured Saprospiraceae bacterium
AGAATATTAAAAGGCAAATCAAACCCTAAATGGGTTCATGTCCAGTAGTATGTAAAACTATTTGAACAAACAGTAAAGGAAGAAAAATGGTAGCGAGAGGGAGACTTGAACTCCCGACCTCTAGATTATGAATCTAGCGCTCTAACCAGCTGAGCTACCTCGCCAGAGGTGTAGCGAAGTTGCCTGTCTCGAATTTATTTCGGGAAGCTACCTCGCCAGAGGTTGCGAAGTTATCTACTTCACCAAAAACGATTGCAAATATACCTTAAATTAAAAGCAGGAACAAGAATATTTGGGAGTTTTTAAACAACTTCTAAGCTAAGTCTTTAATCGCCCGCACGAATCCGTTGATTCCTTGGTCTTTCACTCGATTGAGCAGTGTTTTTGCATCATTTTTATTTTCAAAAGCACCTACCACAATCTTATAGACCGTTTTTCCATTCAATTGATTGATGCTCACAATAATAGGTGCATCAAAGAGCGATTCCAGTTTTTCTGCTTGTATTAGAACATTCCCATATTCGGCGAAAGCCCCAATCTGTACCCCAAATCCTGTAGGCTCTTGACGACGGACTTGAAAGCGGAAAATCCCCCGTCCAGCCATGACACTATCATCTACAACAGGCGGTTCATTACCCGAGTCTTTACGACGAAGTGCTTCTGCAACTGCCTTATCCGCATTGACCCGACCGTGCCCAAATTTGAGCGAATGGCCATTGATATATTCGCTAGGGCCACCAATCTGATCTGCCGTTTGAATAAGGATTTCTTTAACTTCAGCACCAGTCAGTTCGGGGTTAGCCGATAAGATGAGCGCACAGATCCCAGCGACCAGTGGACAGGCGGAGGAAGTACCTCCGAAATGTTTGTAATTGCTTCCACGTGAGCGACCGTCTCTCCACCATCGGTATTCTCCAGTTTCCCAAGAAATACCTTCATCCCAAGAAGCCCGTGCGGCCGTAATTGGCCAATCTCCATTAGAAGGCGCACAAATAGTCACTTCTCTACCGCGGTTAGAGTAATCGGCGTGCTGATCCTTACTCGTGGTAGCGGCCACAGCGATCACATCTGGATGAGCTGCATAATAGCTCACATAGTCGAGGTCGTCGTTGCCTACGGCAAAAAGGATGACACAACCTTTTCCGTTGCGACCCTTACGGGCAGCCTTGGAGATGGCCGCAATTTTCATTGGATTAAGATCAAAAGCAGCATCTGTGGTTCCCCAACTGCAACTGATAATATCTGCTCCGTTGTCAATACAATAATCAAACATTTTTTCTGTAGCCCTAAGACTAAAAGAAGTACCACTAACGGGCATAAACTTAGCTGCCGGAGCTGCTCCCACGATCCCTACTCCATTACTAGAAGCAAGCGCTACACTTGCACAGGGCGTTCCATGAGTAAAGCGGGCATCTCCCATTCCTACCTGGGAGGAATTATTCCAAAGGTCAAATGGTTTATGGACTTTTCCGACCAAGTCGGGATGATTTACATCAAAACCGTTATCTACTACTGCGATGACGACTTTATCGGAACCGGTATTTCCGAGTCGGGCCCATGCATCCACGATCTTAGCATCTGCACCCCGTTTAGTGGTCCATTGAACATCCGTGATAAATCCTGGATTACGGAGTTGCCATTGATGGCTGTAGAGGGTATCAAAAGGCTCTCGAAATTCATATTCTTCTACTAGTGCGTCTAGATCTGGCTCGGCCATTTTGATGAGCGAAATTTTTTGAAGTATCGCAGCGACTTTTAAAGGATTTGGGGATTTTGGTGTTACTTTTAGAATGATCCGTTCGGGAGAGCGACGTTCCACCATTTCAAGGTTGAATTCGTCTAGAATAATGAGTTGTTCCTCCTCACTAACACCATCTTGGAAGACTACATAAATTTCACCGGTAGGAACTAATGGGCGTCGACTTAAGCCGGGTACATAATAAACATGCGTACCCACTTCAACATCCTTTTCTTCCCGAACTTCATCGAGTCGCTCATCAATTGTCTTTCCGTCCTTATTGAGGGTAACAATATTAAATCCGCCCAAACTGGGAAGGACTTCCTTTTTTACTGCTTCTTTTTCTGTGACAGGCTTTTCGGATTTTAAGCCCACATAGCGACTACTTTTTTTGAGGGTAATTTCGCCTTTACCGCTCTTGATGGTGATTTTGCTCATAATATTTTGAGAGGTCTGAGACAGTTTTTGGCAAAGCTGTCGGTTTGAGGTTAAATGTACAAAAAAAGGAAGGAAGGTAAAACGAAAGGAGTAAAAAAAGGGAGAGGAGCTTTAGAAGCTCCTCCCTAACCCAAAAAACCAAATGAAAACATTCTTTATATCGAGACGATAATTTCTTAATAATGATGACCGGATCTAAAGGCAAGAGAATTTTGGAAAAATAAACCCAAAGGAATCAAGCTTTTAAAATAAAAGGCTAAAAAATCAGAAAATAATTCCAGTTAAAAAACACACCTGATATTTGTGACATGCTTTTTGAAGAAAAAAATTTAATTATTTACAATTTTATCCTTTTTTCAGAATTTGATACATCACTCGTAATTGGGCAAAAAAAGGGAGAGGAGTTTTAGAAACTCCTCCCTAACCCCAAAAAACCAAATGAAAACATTCTTTATATCGAGGTGATAAATTTAAATTGATGTAAAGGTTATTATCAATGAGCGGACAAAAATAACAAAATAACCTTTGATTGTGACAACAAATTTAATCTTTTTTTTTTCAAAATGCCATATAAAAGTTATAATACGTATAATTCCGGTTACTTTTAGCATCTTCCAGACAGTTTTTTTATGAGCCTTTAATAACCTATCAAATACCTAGTAAGTCCAGATTATATCAAAAAAACATTAATAAAATACCGAATACGTAAGATTTAGTACGTTTTCTAACTCATAACTACCGTTTACCTTAATCACATATAAAAATTGAATATTTATAACTACCTTTACTAGAGAACATTATTGCGATTTCTACTCGCCAGACTATTTCAGACTATTGACTGCCTATGAATGTAAATACACTACGCTTTAAGCCAAAAATGGCATGGAACAAACGAACCTACGAGATTTATCAAAAAATTGAACGTGGTATTGATCGTTTACAATGTAAATGTAATGACGCCATGCCGGATTTGAGCAGTCCAACCTCTTCTCATTCAAAAAACTTTTTATTAGATGAACTAGATAGAATGTTAGAAAATGTGAGCACTATCCACGCGGATATTAAACGTTTACAGATTCTAAAAGTATGGCTTTGCACCGAAAATGCCATCACTATCAGCAACCTTCTACAAAACAATACGTATTTAAATTACGACGAGGGGCAGCTTGAGAAAATTGTTCGGATTATTTCTTAAAAATTTTCTCTCTACTTCGTTTTTCCCACCACATATTATTGATTTATAAAAGCAACCAAAAATTAACCAAACATCTTTGGCTTATCAGGTCAATCTTACTTTTAAAATCATGAGTACTACCAAATTTAAAACTACTGTATCTTACCTTATTTCCTCTCGGCTACAATATATTAAGTTTAAACAGCAAAGATTATTTGAAGCTGATCAAGAATCTGAGCATACAGAATTTCAAATAACGGATGATGTTTCTGCCGCTTATGCCCACGAATTAATTGTTGAATTTGAAAATTATAGTCGCGCGAATCGATTATTAACCTTAATGTGGAACCATCTTAGAAAGAATAATGCTAAGATGATTTTTGAATTACTTTCTAATAATCAATTTCTCCATTATTCTGTAGAAGATTTATCCGTGATTTTAAATCCACAGCCTACTAAAACATCTCTCATTGTTTAAAATAATAGTCATCAAATAGAATAGATAGGAATATCGAGTGGAATACGTTGATAATACTTCTTATTTAGGCGGGAATAGACAATTTGTTGAGCTCTATTATCATTTTCTTCTGCTGATCTCTAATGACTCCCCATCTTTCTAAATAATCGTAATAATTAGCTGATAATAA
>CAZYAC010000400.1:0-3995 GCA_964645475.1 uncultured Saprospiraceae bacterium
CTATTTTAAAATAACTTCTTAATTTGGTATCAATAGATTATCAATAAATTGGAATTATATTTGTCCTTTTATAAACATCAATCCTTAAAAATACTACTATAATGAAAAAACTGATTCTTCCGCTCTTTTTGTTGGTCTCCACGCTTTCCTTCGGACAAGTTTACGTCGGAAAGTCTGATATCAACACGCGTCACCTGCAATATATTGAGATTTGGGATAAACCCATAAAATCTATCGGAAAGTCTTACGCTTTAGTTGATTATGGCCAAATGTCCGATGATAATAAAAATAGTTGGACTATTTCTAATCGCAACGGAGCACCGTTAGAATTTAACGGAATTGTTGATGTACTTAATTATATGTATCGCAACGGTTGGGAAATAATGCACAACAAATCCACTGATGGCTATGAGTCTTATTTGATGAAAAGAAGAGCTGGCTATATCGCCCCTGATGTAGGTATCTCAAAAATTGAAAAAGAGTAGGGTAGTCTTCGAAAATTAAGCGCAGAAATTACTGCTGCATTTCTTGGTCGAAATTAAATATTTGGCAATAAAGTATCTTGTATACTGATTTGCTGAGTTTGATTTCGACCAATTTTTTTACCCTTTTATCTATGACCTAATTTAGGTAAGTTTGATGCTAAATCATCTTCCAGGCACGAGTAATTAGATCAAGTGCAATATTTCCAATTCCAATCAGTTTACCATTCCATAATGGATGCCACTGTTTTCCATTAAGCCCATTAAAAGATTATCTTTTCTAAGATTCATTCCTAGTTTAAATCCTGTAGTTCCAAGGGGATGTTGGATTGAATATAGATTTTTTATTTACTTTTGTGCACCCCCACCATTTTCTCAAAATTTTTAAATGATGAAAAATCATCTTCCGCGCATTGTTGGCGCTTATTATAATTTACTTGGACTGATTGCTCAAGAGAAGGCTACCCAAAAAGCGTTTGACCTTTTTAGCCAACCGAAAGTAGGTCGCTTGACAGCGATGGATCAAGAATTTTTAAGTACTGCCGAACAGGAACAAATGCTCACTTCTGCTAGTGGTCAGGTAAAAGCTTATGAGTGGAATACAAAAGGGACTAAAACCATTCTTTTGCTTCATGGATGGGAATCTAATTCCGCTCGGTGGGAAAAACTTATTCGACTGCTCTTACAAGACAATCACCACGTAGTTGCTATCGATGCGCCCGCACACGGAGGATCTGAAGGAACGCATTTTAACATGATACTATATGGAGATTTTATCGACGTAGCCCACCGTACTTTTCAACCATATTTTACGGTTGGACATTCTGTTGGAGGTGGATCGCTTGCCTATTACTTATCTCATTACAATGGTCCCAAACCAGAGCGCATCGCACTATTGGGTGTTCCTTCCGAGTTAGAACAAATGCTTCAATATTACGCTCGCCTTATCGGTCTAGGTACTCGTAATGTACAGTTGCTGCGCGAGTATATTCTACGTCATACTGGACGAGCTATTCGATATTTTTCGGTTAAGAAATTTTGTAATAATATAAAATTACCAACCTTGATCGTCCACGACAGTGAAGATACCATCGCCATGTTTAAGGACAGTGAAGCCTACCATAAAATAATTCCTGTATCAGAATTGGTTCTTACGAATGGACTAGGACATAGCTTGCAAGGGGCCGAGGTTTATCAGCAGATTAGAACTTTTTTTTCCACTGCCGCATAAAAAAGAGGACCACTTTGTTTTAGCAAAGCAGCCCTCGTTATATGATATCTTTAACTTCAAATTATTTTCCTTTTCCAGAAGTCTGTGTATCCATGGTTTTAGCTTCCGGTAATAATACGATTTGAATATAATTATTCCAATCGAAATAAGTATTGGCTGCTTTTTTAATATGGTCACTGTTTAAACTATTGATACCTTCTTCCAAACTTGCAAGAGAGATATTCTTTGGGTCTAAATTTTCCTTATAGGCATTTTCCAAAGAGGATATCCAGAATCTATTTTCTTTCAAATCCTTGATACGACCCTGACGCTGTGTTTCTCTAATCTTATTTAGATCTTTATCTTCCGCACCACTTGCCTGAGCCGTTTTAATATCCTTCATCGCCGTTTCAATTAATTCATCTACCCGTGGCGGATCTGCATTGAAAGAAATTGTGATATTATATTTTGATTCAGGATATTGAGAAGTATTCCCACTAACCCTTACACCATAAACTCCACCTTTATCTTCTCGCATGGATTCTCGCATTTTTATTCGAAGAATATCAATCATAGATTTAAAATGATATCTATTCTCTGGTGTCCAGTTAAAGTCTCCATGAAAAGTAATATCTACAAGTGCCTTTGGTGCTTCTCCGTAGGTCAACGTCTTTTTGATTACCCCTTTTTGGTATTCGACATTGGTGTTTTTCCATGTCTCACCTTTGTTGATTGCAGGTAAGTTGCCTAGGTATTTTGTCAGCATAGGAATCGTTTTCTCTTGATCGAAATTTCCGACTAAGAAAAAGGTCATTCCACTGGCATCCGCAAAACGTTCCTGATAAATTTGGAATATACGATCCATATCAAGTGCAGCCATGTCTTCCGCTGTCGGAAATCCAACACGTGGATGGTTATTGTACTTGATCTTCAAAGTTTGATCAAAAAAGTAATAATCTGGTTGCGAAAGTAGATTCTTGTAAATAGCAGTTTGTTTAGTCGCAAAAGAATTTAAAACTTCCTGATCTTTTCTAGGCTTGGTAGCATACAAATAGACCATTTCCAACATCGTCTTTAAATCATCCGGTGAGGCACTACCTCGGAATCCCTGATGTAGTCCTCCGATCCATGGATTTAGTCGTACAACCTTTCCAGTCATCTTCTTAGTCAATTGCATATTGTCAAAATTACCAACGCCAGATTGACTGACAACTCGTGCTGCATTACTGGCCTGCTTATAATCTTGATCATTGTATAAAGAATTACCACCAAGACTAAATGCTCGCAATAAGACTTCGTCGTTTTTAAAGTCGGTAGATTTTAATACGACTTTCACCCCATTTGCTAGTGTGATTTCTGTAGCGTCGATTTCTGGAATTTCTTTGGTAGCAGTGACAGGTTTTCCCATCAATTTATCAGCCAAAAGTGGTTCGTCGTTAAACTCATCCACATAGGCCATAATTTCTTGACTTTGTACTTTGGTAAGTAAACTGCGAATTTCTGCTTCTGCCGGTAATGGAGAATCTTCCTTTTCTGGACCAGTAACTACTACGACTCGATTTTTATCAGTAATCCATTTTTTAGCTAACTTATTTACTTCCTTCAGTTGAATAGTCGGTAAAAATTGATTATAAAATTTCACCTCGTCTTTGATAGATGGAATTGGATTTTGGTCTAGATAATTATAAACATAACGCATTGCAAAACGACGACTATCCGTTTTATCCTTTTCCTTAAATGCCTTTTCCATGTTTGTTAACAATTCTGTTTTGGCACGATCCAATTCTGTAGCCGTAAAACCATGTTGTAGAACTCTTTGGTTTTCGGTTATAATTACTTCTAGTCCGCGAGCTGCGCCACCCTCCGGAACCATGGCATAAGAAGAGTAGGTTGCGAGACTTCCTACATCTCCATCATAGCCAGTATAAGCGAAAGAGAATGGAGGATTTGGCTGTTGACTGATTTCACTAAGACGAGCACTTAGCATGGTATTATAAAGACGGTGTACTAGATTTTGTCGATAGCCAAGCAAATCAGTGACCGGCTCGTATTTATGTTTATACACTAGTTGAACATTCGTAAAGGGTGCTTCTTTATCCGAAACAATCGAAACCAATGTCTCATCGTGATTGGGTACTGGATAGGCATCTACTGAACGATTATTGGCCGGATTTTTTAATTTACCAAAACGTTGTTTTACATCTTTTTCCATTTTGTCAACATCGATGTCACCTACGACTACGACGGCCATTAGATTTGGTCGATACCAATCATTATAAAATCGTTTAACAGTAGCATAATCG
>CAZYAC010000401.1:0-3985 GCA_964645475.1 uncultured Saprospiraceae bacterium
ACTTACAAAATTTCAGGTAAGAAATTTTTCTAGGTAAACTTCATTCATTCAACCTTTATCCATATGGTAAAAGGTTGTTTATCAGCTATCTTTTAAAACAGAAATCCCCAATCGATCCGTAAACTGGCCATTAAAGACACCAGTACTGTTCATATCCTGATATACTGCTAACCATTCATCACAAGAGGAACCGTATAGTGCTCTAACTTGATCCACATTACTAAGAATATCTAAGTCTAATCCCCAATGTGGTCGAGCGCCAAATTTTTCAATAAAAAGTCGCTCATAACTTTTCAAGAATTCATCACTACCATTAGAGCCAACCAAAATCCCCATTTCCATAAAAGCACTTACTTGATTATTGGTCATAGACATGAAAGCATTAGATTGATTTACAAACCGCAAAGAGGGTGGAGCAGAATGCATCCAACCTCGCTTTTGACAGGCTTTAGCATGCACAAAACAGGATTCTACTGCTGCAATGATATGTTCTAGTTTAAAACACATTTCAATACCATAAGCTCGCATATCATTAGGGGCACCAATATGAAAAACTTTATGACTGATATTTTTATAAGAATCATCTCTTAATTCTTTTAAGGACTTTTCAATAAACTTAGGAATATAATTAGGATGTTTATTAAAAAAACGGACCAAACTTTCGCCTTCTTTTGTTAGACGTGTTAGAGACGCAAGTGCCTTATTTCCTTGTCGTCCTCGTTTGCGTTCTTTACGACTTAGTTCACCAGGATTATCAATGACATAGCGTTCGGTTAAAAGGCAGGTATGGTCCTTAAGATCAGTACTTGTACGGCAATACGGATTAAAATAAATTTCGTAATATTTGGGTTGATCAGCTTGTTCTCCTATCCGTTCTCCATCCACTAATCTACGTAAAAAACCGCCTGGCGCAATTAATTCACCCCAAGTAGTTACCGTGCGAACTTCATTTAACCAGAACTTTGGCACTGTTTCTAAAACCACAGAATAAATGACCCCACAAGATCCCATACTGACCACGATTCCATTAAAGTAATTATCATTCTGAATTAAGGTAGCGGAAACAGGCACTTGGTCACCAATTTTAATAAATCCATCGAATTTATCTGGATCAGTAATACCATTCGTAGGTTCAACCACCAAAACACGGCCCTTCGAAGCTACGACCGTCATGGAACGAATTTGATCATTGATGGGACCAAATAAGAGACCAGATCCATGTGTTGACGTCATTATCGCTCCTGAAATTGTTTGTGCATCATAGCCTCCCATATTTTCTAAGGCCAAGTCATTTTCGTCTAAGATTTTGTTTAAAGTTTCAATACTCATTCCTGCTTCCACTTCGACCAACTGCTCATTATCTTTAGAGGTTTCGTTAAGAATAGACCGATTGAGGACCAATTCTTTATTTAAATTTTCTGGTAATAATAAAGTTTTTCTACAAAAGGCGACATCTGAAAAAGAATGACCCGCGCCCACCATTTTTAAGGAGGAATTATCCAATTCTGCGCCAACCGTTGTATCCACTAATTCTTGCAAGGAAGAAGGAGTCAATATTTTTTGAGGATCCACACCGCCAATCAATAAAGCGTTAGACCAGTTCAATCTTATCTTAAAAGGCTTCCAACAACTTTCGAGCAGAAAAGCTGCTGCTACTCCTGTACCCATTAGAAAGCGACGAATAAAAGATCTTCTTTTTTGTAAACCCATTGTTTTTTATTTAAATTTTTTATCCTAAAATTCTTCTGTTAATCGAATACTCTTTTCTAGTCCATCGAGTTCTTGTTCCGTGATGACCCCATCGTCTAAAATTTGAATGTAATAATTCAAGGTAGCTTGGTAGGCCATTTCTTTTAAATCTGGGACAAACGTCGTTGGCGCATTTATCAAAGCAGCAGATCCGCTCCTTCTTTTTTCCCAACGTTCTTTAAATTTTTCTTCATAGGAAATTCCCAACCCTTCTACCATATCTTCCAAAAGATTGGGCGTATCCGTTAAGGGGATTTCTGGAAGAACAATTTCATGACTTAAAAAAGTAAACGTTTGTTCTCCTTGGTTAGAAAATTCATCAAACATAGTGACGCGGGCCGTTATTCGATAAACTGTATTTGGAGTACCAAGAATATGAATTCGAATGGCATTTGAATTAAATTTTTCAGATAAAATTTCTACCCAAATAGGGGCATTTCCTGTTTGGGTAGGTCCAAAATCAATACTAACCCGTTCGTCGTTAAAAACATCCGTAGCTGTTATATCCCATTCATTGCCATAGCTTAATAAATTACTAGGATTTTGCGCCCATCCGTTTAAACTATCAAGTACAGGTGAACTTTCTTCTAAATCGCAATCTCCTTCTTCATTGACACAATAGTATGGATAGGTAGACAACTCAATTATTTTATTATGCTTGATAAATTCTTCTGCTACCTGTTTTCCACCAACGTATTTTTTATAGATCCTAGCTGCTTCTATGGTGGCATCCGTTCTTTCTTTTACTAGCGATTCTTCCAGCGGGATCAAAGAAAAACCTGAAACCACTGGAGGAATAACAGCAGCATTAACAATCCACTGATTATTAAAAGAATCAGGTTGCAGAGAACGAATCTCATTTTTAGAAAGTTTCAGTCCTTCTAATCGAATCAACCTGGAAGGTTGAAGGTTTCGGTTTAGTGAAATAGAAGTAGGTGAGTTAGTTTTTAGACTTGCCGTTAAGGTAGGTTTACCATTTATAATTTTGGGAAAAATGGATGTGATTTCAAAATTTAAAGTAGAATCAATATCCGTATTAATCCTCTCCTGTCTTAAAGAAGCCATTGGAAGGGGAATTTCAGGTTGGGGTGTATTTTTTTCGATTCTTAGATAGAAGATACCTTGATTCTCATTGGTTCCAGCGCCAACGTTGATAGAGATATTTATAAACCCAGTAATCCTATCTCCCGATTGTTTACAAATATCAATAAAACTTACTCCAATATCCTCATCTCTATTTTGATGTTCGTAAACGATGATTCGATCATTTCTATCAATTCTTAAGATCGTTAATGGATTGTCAGGTTCGTCATGCGGTGAAGGAGCACTTGGTTTCACATGCTTACTGGCACCTTCATACAAGTGGTATTTGATCGTGTCTGTTTCGCTGGCTTTAATATCAAATGGAATTTTTAAAAAAGTGGAGATAGGCGCTTGTGCCCAAGGTTGCCAAGGACCAGTTTCGTTATTGACATTTTTATATCTATTTTCTTTCCCAAATCGTTTCGAAGCATCTTGCACTACTAAGACATGATGGATGTCTGGTTCGTTGGGTTTACTCCACCAAATGATTTCTGCCGGATGGATTTCAGGTCGATTATTGTGCACATATTCTCTGACGGCCGTTCCATAAACACAAATCGTATCTCCGACCATAGAAGGAACAAAATTATCCTCTTCTAGATTCCTTGGTAAAATAGAATTAACCACAGAATTTTCAATAGCTGTTATCTCCGCTTCAACACAATCTCCATCTGTAATACAAGTACTCCATTCGGCTCCTTTTCCACTATTAAAATGACTATTCCCTCGATGAGGCTCCGCAAAATCAATAATAAAACGACTATGTTGATCTGGAATAACAAAAAGATTCCAATCATCTTCACTACCTTTATTATGTGTTTTAAAATGATGAAATTGACCACAACAGGAAACCTTTTGAGGCCACAACGGAAACCAATTATTGATATTGATAAAGAAAAAATATCGTTTGCGTAGGGAAGGAGCTCCTACAAAACCTCCATCCGCTTCCTCGCGATGACCATAGAGTCCATATTTTACATTTTTCACATAATCAAACTCTTGGACTTGAAGACCATCACAAAGATCTAAATTGTTATAGTCGACGACATGAACATTAGATTCACGGGTAACAACTCTTGTTATATCCTCCACAACATCAGAAGGTTTACAAGAGGAGCATGATGTGCATACAATCATAAGGCTGATTAAACCA
>CAZYAC010000402.1:0-3956 GCA_964645475.1 uncultured Saprospiraceae bacterium
GAAGCTAATCCTAGTAAGCCATTGGTTTTTGGAGCAAAGATTGCGACCACACCCATAGGTTCTAAAACGGAAAAATTAAAGTGGGCTGAAGCCACCGGATTGACGGCGCTATAAATTTGTTGGTATTTATCCGCCCATCCTGCATAGTGAACCGCTCGATCGACCGTAGCATCAACTTCTCGTGCGGCCTGTTTGGTCGTATATCCCAAGTCAGTGAGCGTGATAATAAACTGATCACGACGTTCTTCCAACATTTCAGCAATGCGATATAAAATCTGACTGCGATTATAAGCAGTACGACTGGCCCATTTGCCCTGCGCCTTACGGGCAGCGACGACGGCATTTCGAAAATCTTTACGAGAACCCAAACACATATTGGCGATTAAAGTATTAGAATTATTTTTTAATTTATAGTATCTCCCAGATTCGGTCCGAGGAAAGGCCCCGCCGATATATAGCTTATAAGTCTTCTGAACAGCGAGTCGGATGGGCGTACCATTACCATTACTGCTACCGTTTTGAGTCGCTTTTTTAGCTAGGGTTTTTATGGTTGTTTTACGTTTAGCCATTGTTTAATGCTATTTGCTTCTTGCCGTTTGCTATTTGCTTCCTTCTAACTCACCTTTAGATTTAAGGCATAGATAATTGAAAATGAGAAACGATTTGAAGTATTTAAGTTATTTTTTTAGAAGTTTTTTTTAATCTAAAAATTAAATAAGTTTTATGCTATTACCAACTAGCCGCTGCACCTATATTTATTCAAGCGATTTTATTCGCAGTCGAAGGAAGCAAGTAGCTAGCAGCAAATAGCAAGTGGCAGATTTATCCATTTACATTTAAATACGCTGCCAATCCAGCAACGCCACCTTCGCGACCAAATCCACTTTCTTTATATCCTCCAAATGGAGAAGTGGGATCAAATTTATTAAAAGTATTTGCCCAAATAATTCCAGCTTTTAATTTACTAGTCAGACGGAAAATCTTGGAACCTTTATCTGTCCATACACCCGCCGACAATCCGTAAGGTGTATTGTTGGCTTTGGTTAGCGCTTCTTCTACGGTACGAATGGTTTGCACGGCGAGTACCGGGCCAAAAATTTCTTCCTGTACTATTCGGTGTGACTGCGCCGTGTTTGTAAATAGGGTAGGCTTACACCAAAAACCTCCATTCTTGGGAAGGGCACAACTGGGTTGGAAAAATTCCGCACCTTCCGATTTTCCTATCTTAATATATTCTTTAATTGTCTTTAATTGATTTTGCGAATTGATCGCACCAATATCTGTATTCTTATCCAGTGGATCTCCGACGATCAATGTTTCCATTCTTGTTTTTAACTTATGAATTACTTCTTCAGCCACTGATTCTTGGACAAACAAGCGACTACCGGCACAACAAACATGGCCTTGGTTAAAATAAATACCGTTGATAATTCCTTCTACTGCCTGATCGATGGGTGCATCTTCGAGAATAATATTTGCGGCTTTTCCACCCAATTCTAAAGTCACTTTTTTATCGGTACCTGCGACCGATCGTTGAATGATTTTTCCTACACCAGTAGATCCAGTAAAGGCAATCTTATCTACGTCAGGATGATTAACGATGGCTGCACCTGTAGCACCAGCACCCGTTACGATATTGACAACGCCTGGTGGTAGTCCTGCATCTTGAATCAGTTCGGCCAGTTTAAGTGCGGTTAGCGAAGTTGTTTCTGCAGGTTTGATGACGATGGTATTTCCCGTCGCTAATGCCGGTGCAATTTTCCAAGCAGCCATTAGTAGAGGAAAGTTCCAAGGAATAACCTGACCTGCTACACCAAGTGGTTTTACCTGTGCATTGGGAAAGGCATATTGCAATTTATCCGCCCAACCAGCATAGTAGAAAAAATGTGCAGCCGCTAATGGAATATCAATATCTCGTGATTCACGGATGGGTTTACCACCGTCCATACTTTCGATAACTGAAAACTCTCGAGCGCGTTCTTGAATCAAGCGAGCAATCCGGTAAACATATTTCCCCCGTTCTTTTGCCGGCATTTTTGACCAGACATTTTCGTACGCTTTTCGGGCGGCTTTTACAGCCCGATCAACGTCTTTGTTATTGGCCTCTGCTATTTTAGAAATAACTTGACCGGTCGCTGGATTTATGGTGTTAAAATATTTCTTGCTAGAAGATTTAACAAATTCTCCGTTGATAAAAAGATTGTATTGTTTTTTTATTTCAACGTGTCCCGTACTTTCCGGTGCTGGAGCGTAAGTCCAGTCGGTGGCAAAATTTAGGGTAGGGGAGGAAGTATTTTTTTTAGCCATGTTTTTGCTATTTGTTTCTTTGATCGTATTTTCTAAAATAGAGGAAAACCAGAAGTATGCTACAAGAATCTTAAATTTAATTCTCTCTTTAAATATCAATTCGCAAATCCATCAATCCGCATATTCGCACATCTAAACATCCGCAGATCCATCAGTCTTTTGAAATATAATCCATGGAGCCGTACACGCCGTCCCGTTGTTTAATTAATTGTAAAATTAGGTTGTTGGCGAGGCTGCTGGCTCCGAATCGAAACCATTCGTTGGACAACCAAGCCTGTCCGAGTGTTTCGCGGACCATCACTAGATAATGAACCGCTTGTTTTGCGGTTCGAATTCCTCCAGCCGGTTTCATACCGATCATGGTACCTGTTTTAAAATAATAATCCCGAATGGCTTCGAGCATCACAAGGGTGACGGGCATGGTGGCGGCGGGACTTATTTTTCCAGTACTTGTTTTGATGAAATCGGCGCCGGCAAGGATCGCAATATCACTGGCTTTGCGGATATTATCAAGGGTACCAAGTTCGCCGGTTTCTAAGATCACTTTTAGACGCGCTTTTCCACAAGCCGCTTTGATGGCTGCAATTTCGTCGTAAACATATTCGTATTCTCCAGATAAAAATTTACCACGAGAGATAACCATATCCACTTCATCAGCACCTTCGCTAACCGCGTATTTGGTGTCTCTGATTTTAACATCTTGTGGTGCTTGTCCACTAGGGAAAGCCGTGGCGACCGCTGCTACTTTCACGCCGCTGCCTTTGACTAAGCTTTTGGCAACACGCACCATGGTCGGATAGACACAAACGGCCGCAGTGGTAGGCAAGCCTGGATAACCGAGATGCGGATGTAGCGCTTTTTGGCAAAGTTGCTGTACCTTGCCGGGTGTATCTGCACCTTCGAGGGTGGTAAGGTCCACCATATTAAGGGCGAGTTTGAGTGCTTCTACTTTTGCCGCTTTTTTAATACTCCGTTTTGTGAAACGGGCCGCACGTTCTTCTGCTCCTACCTGGTCGATAGTGGGGGAGGAAAAGGAAGGATATGTTTTTGCCATAGAATAAAATTTTGAGTTATAAAAGTACGAATATTAGTTGAGAATTTTGAGTTTTCGAGCTTTGGGTTTTGAGTTAAAAGGTTGGTAGTTTAGAGATAGTTTTGGGATTCAAAGACAGGAAAAGCCCAATAATTGATTTGCGTAAAACAGATCTGAGATAAATTAAAGACTGGAAGATTCCAAAGGTGTTTTTTCAACGATTCAACAACTCAACAGTTCAACAAAAAAAGCCCACGATAAATTTTATCGCGGGTTTTTTAAGTGAGAGTGGAGGGATTCGAACCCCCGACCCCTACCCTGTCAAGGTAATGCTCTAAACCAACTGAGCTACACTCTCTAAATAGGTCTGTTATCCAGACGGGGTGCGAAAATAGTATATTTTCTATAAAACTCCTAGTACGGTGTATTAAATTGTTAAGGCCAAATTTGTTCGGTTGTAAATAGCGCAGATACGCCAGCGCATAATTTTTGGTAGAGGAGAACTAAAATTATGGGTAAGAACAATTGAGCAATATTAAATATTATAGGAGGCAACGAAATTCCAACTAAGTCAAGCCGTATAAGCCATTCCCAACCATTCCCCAACACAAGCTGG
>CAZYAC010000403.1:0-3947 GCA_964645475.1 uncultured Saprospiraceae bacterium
ACTCAAATCTTCTAGCATATTAAATTATTGATTGATTGGTGTATCCTTTTTTTCCGTCAAACTCCAGATATTTTTGCTCATCCAACAGACGCCCTACTTCGTTTACTACCATCGGGTTGACTTCGAGCCAGCCGTTTATGTTTCGTTGTACGATGCCTAGATTCAAGGCTCGTTGTAAAATAGGACGGTAAGTAGTTTTGAATTCAGGTCCTAAATATTTTCGTAAACGATATTCGTTGGTTCTTCGTTCAATCATAATAGATCTTAAAAGTACTGCAATATCCGGATTGATAAAATTGGGTAAGGTAAAAGGGGTATTAGAATGAGGCTGCACTTTTTCGTCATTATACTTATGCATCAGCGCGGCCCAGTGGTGCATTACTTGTCCTATATTTCCTTCCGATAATCGATAAAGGCGACCTAATAATTTATCTAATTCTTTGGAATTAAATTCTTCACCATCGGTGTTGACCAGTTGCATATGAGTGGCGCTATGTCGAATCAAGACGGCCTTTTTGATATCTTCTAAACTCATACGATCTAGCGTGATTTCCGTTTGGAAAATCTTTTCAATATCAAACCATTGTTTAAGCTGATCGCGCAACCAATTACTGGTCGAAACCATGAAGAAAATTCGTCCCGCGTTTTGGTCAATTGCTCGTATCAGGCGACGAACATTCTGACTCAGCGTAATTTTATCATCCTGCCAAAGTTCCAGATCGTCGATCCAGATCATGGTAGGTTCTTGAATATATTTTAAAATGAAGTCGAGACTTTTTCCTAAGTCCATGGTCGTTTCAAAGGTTCGTCCCTGAATGGTAATTCTATTTTCAGGATTAAGAACGATCGCATTGTTTTCAAAATTATTATGATTAACTAGTTGACCCAAGAGTGTTTTTCCTGAAAATCTTTTTCCTGTTAAAAGTAGTGCTCCTCTGTAGCCAAGTCGCCAGTTTTCAATTTGTGTACTGATATGATTTAATTCATCCGTACGTCCTACCCAAAAGGAACTTCCGATATATCCTCGAGTCATAAAAATATTCGTATAGTGCAAATTTTCGGCTTGCACCGTACGGGCCCTTACTACGCGGACTATTTTTTCAGAAACCGACATGACTTCTTCTTCTCGGATACTTTTGCGGTATTGTTTAATAAAATATCCTTTTTCCTTAACCCATAATTTTAATTTCTCCCACCATTCCACCTGATACCGTCGGTATTGATTAATAGTGGATTGAAATGAAAGAGAAAGAAAATCTTCTTTAAAAACTTTGGAAACGCCAAGTGTTTTACCTAATTGTCCTTTTACACCTTCCCGTAAACTAAGAATCGTCTCGCCACTTTTATCTAAGTTTTTGGTGAGATTTTGTAAAATTTGCTGGATGTCATCTGTGGGATGGGGTTGATCTTCCAGTCGTTCATTTTGAATTAGATTTCTAATGTTTTCGATGGCGAGATTTAGACGACTGTGAATATTATTACTGATTTGAAAAAAATCGTATACCTCTGACATAACTTCCGACTCGATCCATTCACGGGTACTATTTCTGACGTTTAAATCTTTATATAGTAAGCGACCATCTTGTAATGAAACGTTTACTTTCATCTTTTTTGGTAACTCCTGAATTTGTTCGTTTAAGTCTGAAGTAAATTTTCCTAGTTTACTAGAAATTAAAATTTTACGATCCACTTCTTCCAGTTGGTGTACTACATCCATAGAGATGGGTTCATCTCCTTTTTCTTTGATGCCTTCCCGAATAGCAATGATTTCCGCTTTGACCTGCTCAATAGTTTCCAGATAATTATTAAAGGTGTCATCAAAATGACTATTGATGACTACATACGCACCTGAAGAATTCCATAAAGCCTGAAATTGCTTTTTTAGTTCATGACCTTGTTCTTGAAATTGGGTGAATTGTTGTTTATAGACCGGCCAAGGATTGGTTTGGAGATACCAAATATCTTCTACTTTTTGGTGGTCAGGCGTTGCTTTTTTAGTGCCTTCTAAATAATTTTTTAGGTCATTACTCAATTCAAAAAGTAAATCTCGTGACCTCGTTTTTTGTTGTTGAAAAGCGTTTAAATTAATTTCACCGTCAGAGACTCGCAAGAAAGTTTTATGTTCTTCAAACAAAATATCTCTCCATAACAATAAAAAATATTTTACCCGTTCCGACCAATCAAAAGTAATCAAATAATCTTCGAAACGTTTAGGATCACTTGTGACCAAATGAGTATGAGCTAGGTCGCCAATTTCTATGGCTTGCTGGCTTAGTTCCTCCAAGCCATCGGCAAGGAGAGCGATGTGCGCCGTTTCTTGCGTTTCACTATTATAAGCTTCCGTGATTAGGTGGTTGACCCGTTGTTCAAACTCCTGTAAAAGCGGATCTGGAAATCGATCAGGCTTAACAGGTGGCGTAACAGTTGGTTGATTATCCAAATTTAGCGTGATATGATGGTTATCTAATTTATTCTAATAGAACAGTGATAATAATTTGCTGTCACAAATTAATATTTTTTATCAAAATTTTTGACCAAGTACTTATTTTAATTGGCGCTATAACTAATTCGATATACTACATCTGCATAGTCATCGCTGACTAGGATAGAGCCGTCGGAAAGTAATTCTAGATCCACCGGACGGCCCCAAACTTCTTGGGTATCATGATCGAGCCAGCCTTCAGCAAATGGGGTATAACTGATAACTTTATCGCCATCCAGTTTGGCTAGCATTAGCCGATAGCCACTTTTCTTCTCCCTATTCCAGGAGCCGTGTTCAGCTACAATGATTTGGTTTTGGTATTCGGTTGGAAACTGATTGCCAGTATAAAACTCTAGTCCGAGTGGGGCAACATGAGCCTCCAATACTTGCGCAGGTGGGGTAAATTCGTCGCAAGATCTTTTTTCGCCAAATTCCGGATCGGGGAGGTTGCCTTGATGACAATACGGATATCCGAAATGCATTCCGTCTTTTGGAGCGTGATTAAGTTCACAACCCGGTACATCGTCTCCCATCCAGTCTCTACCATTGTCAGTAAACCATAGTTCTTTAGTTACAGGGTGCCAAGTAAACCCAACGGTGTTTCTGACACCTGTCTGAATAATTTCCCGATCGGTACCATCTGGGTTGATTCTAGTAATAGAATTAAAAACAGGATCTTCAGATTCACAGATATTACAAGGAGCTCCAACCGGAACATATAATTTTCCGTCGGGACCAAAGTTAATATATTTCCAACCATGATGATCTTCTGTAGGATATTTGTCATAAACTACCGTCGGTTCGGGCTCTTTGTCCATATTTTTTTCAATATCATCATATCGAAGAATACGGCTGATCTCCGCGACATAAAGGCTACCGTTTCGATACGCTACACCATTTGGACGGTTCAGTTTTTTATCGATTACAAATTTTTTCTCTGCTTTAAAATCTTGATTTTCGTCCCGCAAGGCATAGACATTACCGGCGCGCATGGAACCTACATAGATCGTTCCTGCTTCACTACGACGTAGGGATCGGGCATTTTTTATTTTTTCCGCAAACAGTTCAATTTTAAATCCTTTGGGTAGTTTGATCTTGTCAAGCTGGATGGGAGGTTTAGGTTTTTTGGCCTTTTTCTTTTCGTTGGTTACTTTTTCGGCTTTAGCAGCAGCTTTAGTTGTTGTTTCATCTGCTTTTGCGTCATTGGCCGGAGCTTGACAAGCAGTCCCTACTAGGATATAGAGGCTAAGTAAGAGTAGTAAATTTTTCATGTGAAATGTATTTATGCCCAAACCAATTCGTAATGGAGTATCGGCTGATTTTTTGAAAAAAAAAGGTTACAAATGGTGTTTAGAGGAAAGTAAACGTTTATGGTTACAATATCGTTTTTTTTCGTGGATTGAAAAAATGAACCTCGGAAAGATTTTTTAGGGGGTAGGTTATATTTTTCCTACTCCCTCCTTAG
>CAZYAC010000404.1:0-3912 GCA_964645475.1 uncultured Saprospiraceae bacterium
TTCCAACTCAGCGTCAGCGGATTCATTCTAAAATTATTTTATGGTCAAAAAATTCCTTTAAGCGACTATCGTGGGTAACGATGACAAGGGTGGCGCCTTCTTCTTTCGCTTGCGTTTCGAGCAAAGCGATGACTTCTTTACAGTTTTCGTCATCTAGAGCGGAAGTAGGTTCGTCCGCTAGAATAAGCCCGGGGCTGTTGACCAACGCACGCGCAATGGCGACCCGCTGTTGTTCTCCTTGACTTAGTCGGTTTGTGCGATCGTTAATTTTATCGCCAATATTGAGTCGAGTTAATAAGTTTTTTATTCTGCTAAGATCGACGGAATGACCTGCTAAGGTTTGAGCAAGTTGTAGATTTTCTCCTACAGTCAGCGACTGTACAAAATGAGATTGTTGAAATACGATTCCGATATTTTTTCCGCGAAATTGATCCAGTGCGGTAGAAGAAAGGTTATTTAATGCTTGGTCGGCCACGTAGACTTTTCCTTTTTGTGGTTTTCGAATACCGCCTATTAAATGCAGGAGCGTCGTTTTTCCTGTACCTGATTGTCCTAATAGTAACCACTGCGATCCTTTTTCGCAGTGAATATCGGGAAAGGTAATGGTTTTATTTCCGGGGTATGTATATTCTAATTGCTGAGTTCGCAGCATGTTTTTTTATTTTCTATTATGCTCTTAAGGAATTCTTGACTTTTTGTTGTTCAATGCTTCGAGTTTCATCATCCTTAAGGAGGATAAATTCTTGTTTTTTAATTATTAGTTTCCACCACAATTCTGCTTTAATCAAATAAGCAGAATGCTTTTCTAGTCTATAACAAATTTCAATATTTGGCTCTTCTTTATCATTGATAATTCTACTTAACTTGGTGTAGTGAATAGAAAGATCTTCGGCAATTTCTTTTCTGCTTTTCTTTACGATTCTAATGTATTCTTCCAGATATTTACCAAATGTTTTTTGGAAAGAGAACCCCTGTTTTCTGATATAATCTTCTATTTGGAATCTTAATCTCATAACATCCGAGAGAATTTGATCTTCTTCAGAAGTTTCTCCGAGTTTTTGTAATCGAATTTCTTTCATTTCTTTTGCTAAATTTTTCCTTTCTTTTTCAGTCAAATCAGCAGGGACCAATATAGATTCAGCAATTTCTTTTTTAGAATATTTTTTCTTTAGATTTTGATATATTTTTTCGTACTTCATTTTATAGGTATTTTTGAATTAAGGCTATAGCGTCCTTTCTTTCTATTGCCAATTGTCTACCATATTGACTAAATCCATATTTTTCTACATATAAGCTTATTAATTCAGTTTTAGGAATCAAAGAAGTAAAACCTAAATAGCCTTTCTCAAACGCAATTCGAATAGCAAAAGCTAACAAGACACCTGCGACTCTATCTACTTTTTTGTTCTTACCTTTGTTCTCATCAGAACTCTCTATCAGATTAATGTGTATCCTTAATTCTTCAGGGATATCTATAATCGAGATCAAGCCTAAAGTTTCAGCGTTCTCTTCTTGTGAATTTACAATCTTAAAGACGTTACGCTCTTTATTCCAGTCAAATTGAAAATTCTTTGATTTGACTATTTTTTTCAGCTCTTTTTTTTCGACTTCTATAACCTCTGCTTCAAATTCCTCTTGTGATAAGACGTCAAACAGTTTCATAAAAGATAAAATATTTTTATAAAAATCGTAAAATATTTTGACAAATACAACTTTTGACCTTTATGACTAGCTGACTAGCTTGATACTACTACTACAATAACGCCGCTCCAAAAACACCCGCACTATCTCCCAAACTAGGCCGTAAGATAGGTGTCTCTAATTGATGATTAAAAACGTGTTTTTCTATCGACTTAATACCTTCATTGTAAAGTAAGTCTATTTTGCTCACGCCACCTCCGATCACCACCGCATCTGGATCAAGAATATTAATGACACTGGCAATCCCTTGTCCAAAGAATTGGAGTAATCGTTTTACTGTTTCCGTAGCGATTTCATCATTTCCTTCTTCGTGAAGATGGACAATTTCTCGAAGCGGTCTTTCGATGCCCATTTTATTAAAATAATATCGTTCTAAAGAAGGACCCGACAAAATTCTTTCCGTACAGCCCGTTTTTCCACAGTAGCATTTTCCTCCTGAAGCATCCATAAAATTATGTCCCCATTCGCCAGCGATACCTTGTTTACCGTTGATTACTTTTCCGTCAATCACCAATCCACCACCAACGCCCGTTCCCATGATTACTCCAAAGACTACTTTCGCTTCTGGAAGTTGCTCCTTTACAACGCCTAATTGAGTTTCAGCTATAGCGAAACAGTTCGCATCGTTGGCCATCGAGACGGGCATGGAGAGTGCTCGTTCCAAATCTCTTTTTAGGTATTTACCATTGATGACCGTAGTATTGCTATTTTTCATCGTTTGGGTGGAAGGTTCCAAGGTCCCTGGTGTTCCAATCCCTATTTTTTGGGGTCTGACGCCCGTTTCGGCCATCAGTACTTCCACCAACTTAACAATCTGGCCAATAATATGTTGATAACCTTTTTCTTTTTCGGTCGCTACTCTTAGTCGTTTTAGCACAACTGGATGATTTGGATCTTCTAATACGACTCCTTCGATTTTTGTACCTCCTAAATCAATACCCCAAACTGGTCCCATACATTATTAAATTGCAATTGTTGTAAATAAATATTAGCTTTGGATTTCAAAAATAATAAAAATGAAATTTTGCATAAATATAATCATTAGCATTCGAATTATTGGAATTAACCCCAATCTGTAGGAGCTTTATGATATTTATGTAAAAGCGCTGGCAGACTAATTACCTGCCAGCGCTTTTTTTTGATCTGTAAACCATTTTTTATGTACAAGTCTTACGACAGTCTTAATCTACCGGAAATCGACCGGCAAATTCTTGAATTTTGGAAATCCGAAAACGTCTTCGAACGTAGTATCTCCGAAAAAGATGCCAATAATACGTATGTCTTCTACGAAGGTCCACCTTCTGCCAATGGTAAACCGGGAATTCATCACGTTATGGCCCGAACGGTGAAGGATCTTTTCTGCCGTTTCCATACCATGCAGGGCCAACGTGTACAACGGAAAGGTGGTTGGGATACGCACGGCCTACCAATAGAATTAAGTGTTGAAAAAGAATTGGGAATCACTAAAGAGGATATCGGAACTAAAATTTCGGTGGATGATTATAATAAAGCTTGTCGCGAAACAGTGATGCGTTATAAGGATATGTGGGATGATATTACTCGTAAGATGGGGTATTGGGTAGACCTAGAAAATCCTTACATCACTTTTGACAATAATTATATTGAGTCTGTCTGGTTTTTATTAAAAAGATTGTATGACAAAGATTTGATGTATAAAGGAAAATCCATTCAGCCTTATTCTCCGGCAGCGGGAACGGGTTTGAGTTCTCACGAATTGAATCAAGTGGGCGCCTATCGCAATGTCACGGACACTTCAGCCATCGCACAGTTTAAATTAAAAAAAGACGAAGCATCTGATTTTTTATTTTCTGCAGCTAATGGCGGAGATGTGCACATCATCGCTTGGACCACTACTCCTTGGACTTTACCTTCCAACACGGCCTTGGCCGTCGGAAATAAAATTGATTATGTCCTCGTAAAAACCTTTAATCAATATACCCACGAACCGATCAATATCGTTTTGGCGAAAGCCCTAATGGGTAAACAACTAAGTGGAAAATACAAAGCCTTGGAAGAAGGTCAGCATCTGGATGATTATCAGGCTGGCGATAAGAAAATCCCTTTTACGGTTTTAAAAGAATTAAAAGGAGCCGAGATGGTCGGCATCCGTTACGAGCAATTATTGCCTTACGTTTTACCTTACGAAAATGCGGAGAATGCTTTTCGTGTGATCGCTGGTAATTTTGTTAC
>CAZYAC010000405.1:0-3881 GCA_964645475.1 uncultured Saprospiraceae bacterium
CATGTACACATCAATGAACCCGGTAGAACGGAATGGGAAGGTTTTGAAACCGCTACGAAAGCCGCTGCTGCCGGAGGGTTGACGATGCTCGTAGATATGCCGTTGAATTCTAGTCCTGTTACCACTACTGTGGCTGCTTTTAACGAAAAACTTAAAGCGGGTCAAGACAGTAAATTATATGTCAATTGTGGTTTGTATGGTGGTTTAGTACCCGATAATCTTGGAGACTTGGAAGAGCTGATAAAGGTTGGCGTATTAGGGATTAAATGTTTTTTGACCCATTCGGGGATTGATGATTTTCCACACGTTGGTCAGCAAGAATTGGAGCTTGCCATGTCAATTATTGCTAAGTATCAGATCCCAATATTAGCACATTGTGAATTGACGGATACCCCGGCCGTCATGATGGATGAGCGAGATCCTGGTAATTATCAACAGTATTTGGCGAGCCGGCCTAAAAGATGGGAAAAGGAAGCGGTGGCGCTCATGGTGGAGATGTGCAAGAAGCATGATTGTGCTACCCATATTGTACATGTAGCAGCTGACGAAGCTTTACCGATTATTGCGAAGGCAAAAAAGAAAGGCCTACCCATTACGGCAGAAACTTGTCCTCATTATATTTATTTTGAGGCAGAAAGTATTCCGAATGATAATACCCTTTATAAATGTGCGCCACCCATTAGAGAACGGAAAAATAAAGAGACCTTAAAAAAGGCATTTAAGACGGGCGTTTTGGATTTTGTTGCTTCCGACCATTCTCCTGCGCCACCTTATTTAAAAGAAATCGAATCAGGAAATTTAATAAAAGCTTGGGGTGGGATTTCTAGCTTACAATATTTAGTGTCCGCAGCATGGACCAGTTTAAAAGATAATTTATCATTGGAAGAATTCATACCATTGGTGACGGAGAATCCTGCAAAATATTTGGGTATTCAAGAACAAAAAGGCTCTATAAAAAAAGGGATGGATGCAGATTTTACCATCTGGTCACCGGAAGAAAATTTTGAAGTAAAGAAAATAGATAATCACCATAAACATAAGATAAGTCCTTATACGGGAGTGGTTTTATTTGGAAAGATAGAAGCTACTTACGTTAATGGAATAGCCGTATTTAATCAGAAAATTTTAAATAAAAAACCTGGAAAGTGGATATTGAAAGATCAAACGTAGAAAAGCCAGACTTTCTAAAATACTTAGATTTGGCTTTGGCAAAACTCGGCGGAAAAGTATTATTTGCCACCGATGATTTTTTTGCCAACAAAGAAAATTTAATTGAACAAGCAGACCCTGTTTTTCACAAAGGTAAATTCGTTTCTACTGGTCAATGGATGGACGGATGGGAATCGAGAAGAAAAAGAACGCCCGGTTATGATTGGGCCATTATTCAATTAGCAACGCCTACGAAAATCAAAGGGTTTGATGTCGATACGGCTCATTTTATGGGCAATCAACCTGAGTCCTGTTCTATCACCGCCATCAATTTAGTGAATACCGACATACCTGAAGATTGGGAAAACGCAGAGCTAGTTTGGAAGGAAGTATTAGCCAATACCACGCTGAATCCGGGAAGTCATCATTATGTGGCTTGTGAAGATGATGCTACTTATACCCACTTAAGATTGAATATCTATCCAGACGGTGGCGTAGCAAGATTGAGAGTTTATGGAGAGGTGGATAAGGATTGGACCCAACATCCGGATGACGAAACCATTGATTTAGTGGCCGCCGTAAATGGTGGAAAAGCGATTCAATGCAATGATATGTTTTATAGCCATATGGACAATTTGATCATGCCCGGTCGAGGTGTCAATATGGGCGATGGATGGGAAACCAAACGAAATAGAACGCCTAATAATCGAGATTGGGTCGTCCTAAGATTGGCACATCCTGGTTCTATTGAAAAAATAAATGTGGACACCTGCCACTTTAAAGGAAACTTCCCCGATACCTGTTCCATTGAGGCTTGTTATGCAGAAAGCGATGAAGCAGTGATCGCCGACAACGTGGAATGGCTACCGCTCCTACCTCAAACTAAATTAGGGGCAGATCACGAACATTTCTTTACCGCTGAAGTACAGTCTTTACCTCGTATTTCGCATGTAAGACTCAATATTTTTCCGGATGGAGGTGTTAGTCGTTTGCGGCTAATTGGAAAGAAAAGTTCGTAGATAAACTCTTTTATCGATAAAATAAATTTAAGAAGGAAGAATGATTTATATAGTTATATTGATACTGTGTTTGTTGGCTGGTCTCTTGGCTTTTTTTACCATCATGAAGTTGCCAGATACTATTGAAAAAATAGAGAAAGATATACATGAATCTGATCGAGAAATTACCCTAAAAGAAGAATCCCTCCTCGAAAACATTACCGACAAAATGGGCGGGTACATTTACCTGATTGCTGGATTCTCCTTGATATTAATGCTCTATGGAGGTTATCTGACCATTCAAGGAACTCCATATGAAGGTCATTTTAGAGAATGGCTTAACTTAATTGTTCGACTCATACATATTACTTTTGGAATCGCTTGGATTGGTGCTTCTTTTTATTTTGTGTTTTTAGAAAATTCCTTAAATAGAACCAAGAATATTCGAGAAGAATTAGCAGGTGATTTGTGGGCCGTTCATGGTGGTGGGTTTTATCATGTAGAAAAATATAAACTGGCTCCTAATGAGATTCCAAAAGATTTACATTGGTTTAAATACGAGGCCTACTTCACGTGGATAACGGGTTTTAGTTTGTTATGTGTGGTGTATTATTTTAATGCCGAAGGCTTTTTAATAGATCCAACTGTATCGGATATTACGCCGAATATGGCGATTTTTTTTGGGGTTATTTCTTTCGTCATAGGTTGGATAATATATGCTCGGATGAGCAGTTCTGTCTTGGCTAGAAATGTCCCTTTGTTTGGCTTTGTTGGTTTACTTGTTTTGACCGGATTTGCCTACTTTTATTGTAATGTTTTTAGCGCACGAGCTGCTTTTATCCATTTTGGAGCGTTACTAGGTACGTTGATGGCAGGAAATGTATACTTTGTTATTATTCCTGCTCAAAAAGAAATGGTTAGGTGCGCCAAAGCAGGTATTCCTTTAGATCCTACGTTAGGTAAGAATGCAGGATGGCGATCTTTTCACAATAATTATTTTACACTTCCGGTGTTGTTTATTATGATCAGTAATCATTTTCCCAGTACTTTTGGAGCAGCCAATAATTGGGCGGTATTAATAGCGATTACGGTAGGAACGGCCGGAGTCAAACATTATTTAAACTTAATCGACCAAAAGAAAAAATCAACTTGGGTATTGCCAATTTCTGTGCTCATTCTCCTAATGACAGCGCTGGTTACGGCTCCTAAAGTGTCGAATGGTAAATGTGATACGGTTAGTTTTACCACCATCTATCCGATCATCCAAGAACGTTGTGTAACTTGTCATTCTGCTAGACCTACCGATAAGGTTTGGACTTCTGCGCCTAACGGTGTCATGTACGACACACCTCAACAGATTACAGCTAAGGCAGATTTAATTATGCAACGGGTAGTGGTCACCCAAAATATGCCCCAAAACAACCAGACCAATATTACACCAGAAGAAAGAGACTTGATTCGTTGTTGGATTCTACAAGGAGCAAACATTGAAAATGAATAGAAGTAATTCAAGAATAAAATCTAATAAAAATTGAATTATCTATCTATTTTTTAGTCCACTATTGAGCGTAAGAAAGTTAATTTTACAATAGTAGATTCACGATAAAAGATTTACTTGTTAAAGCATCTTTGCGTTCTCTGCGAGAAATAAACTTTTTAAAGCGGACTCATTCTTAAATAACTTCATAGCAAAAAACGCCATCATAATGACCTTACACGATTTTAATAATTTAG
>CAZYAC010000406.1:0-3880 GCA_964645475.1 uncultured Saprospiraceae bacterium
AATGTATAATAAATATAAAGATCAAGGTTTTGAAATTCTTGGTGTCAGTCTCGACAGACGCAAAGACGCTTGGCTCAAAGCGATCAAAAAAGATAAACTTACTTGGCCTCACGTCAGCGATTTACGGGGTTGGAAAAATCAAGTAGCACAACTATACTCGGTTACCTCCGTCCCTGCTACGGTTTTATTAGACCGCGAAGGTAGAATTGTTGCTCGCAATCTACGTGGCCCAGCCCTGGAAGCGAAGGTTGGGGAAGTTTTAAAAGCTGCAAAATAAATGTTCAAAAACAGTTTTTTATCACTAGGTATTTTGCTACTAGTTGTAGGTTGTCAGATGACACCTTCCAACCCGCCCTCGGTCACCAAGACAAATCTTAGTGACACCATTGATCTAACTTCGATTTTAACGGATACATTAATCCGAACAGAGGCCAAAGAAAAAACAACTCGCAAACCAATAGATTACGATACCACCCAATGGACAGAATTAATCCGCCTAGATAAAAATTTTATTCTTAATCTAAAATACGCCACCGAAGATAACTTTGTCGATCGGCAACTCTATGATTGCCCTCGGTGTTTTTTGCATCCGGACGCCGCAAAAGCCTTACTAGCAGTGCAACGAGAATTATTTAAATTGGATTATACCTTGATGCTGTTTGACTGTTACCGTCCTTGGTCCGTACAACAGGCACTCTGGGATATTATGCCCAATGCTAGTTATGTAACGCCACCCAAAAAAGGTTCGATGCATAATCGCGGTTTGGCGGTAGATTTGACCATTGCCCATCTCAATGGCGATACCCTTGAAATGGGAACACCTTTTGATTATTTTGGTGCCCGTGGTCATCATACTTATACGCATCATACCCCGACCGTGCAAGCGAATCGTACCTTATTAAAATCCACGATGGCAAAACATGGTTTTTCTTCTATTCGCACCGAGTGGTGGCATTATAATTATCGAGGTGTTCGCCGCAAAACGGCTGATATGCAGTGGGCTTGTGAGGAGTAAGATTGTATAAATTCTTTCAAATGGTCTCCAGCCTTCCAAAGTAGCATCCATTCCCCTCAAACACGAAACAAACCATATAAAAACGACGTTTATAGAGCGGAGTAGTCTGATAACAGCATATTCCCCGAAAACCAGTACTTTTGCCCAATATTTTGAAGTTCTCAAAAACAACTATAATCACCCGCAATCATAAAAAACATGCAAGATATCGCTTATAAGACCGACGTAGAGGCCGTAGATGGATTAGCCCAATCCTACCGTGATCTTTCTCAAGAAATTGGAAAAGTCATCGTAGGACAGGAGGACGTCGTGAAAGCCGTCATTATTTCTCTTTTTAGTAATGGTCATAGTTTGCTGGTCGGTGTACCCGGTTTAGCGAAGACCTTACTAGTCAGTACGATTGCTAAAGTACTAGATCTGGAATTTAAGCGAATTCAGTTTACACCAGATTTGATGCCCTCTGATATTACCGGTTCGGAAATTTTGGGAGAAAACCGACAGTTCAAATTTAATAAAGGTCCTATTTTTTCCAATATCGTTTTAGCGGATGAGATCAACCGTACGCCTCCTAAAACACAAGCCGCTTTACTAGAGGCAATGCAAGAACGCTCAGTAACGGTAAGTGGTGAACGTCATATCTTACCTGCTCCGTTTTTTGTACTAGCAACTCAAAACCCCATCGAACAGGAAGGAACCTATCCTTTGCCAGAAGCTCAGCTTGACCGTTTTATGTTTAATATTTCGCTCGACTATCCTTCTTACGAAGAAGAAATTGCGGTAGTAAAAGCAACCACTAAAACCATCAAATACGACCTAAATCACATTGTGACCGGTCAACAAATTTTATACTTTCAAGAATTGATTCGCAAAATCCCTATTGCGGATAACGTATTAGAATACGCCGTTTCTTTAGCTACTAAAACTCGACCCAATACACCACGAGCTACCGCCGAAGTTAACAACTATATCTCTTGGGGCGCCGGTCCACGAGCCTCCCAGTATCTGGTACTTGGCGCCAAATGCCACGCCGCTATCAATGGTAAGTATAGCCCCGATATTGAAGACGTACAAGCTATCGCTAAATTAGTATTGCGTCACCGAATTGTTCGTAACTACAAAGCAGAAGCGGAAGGTATCACCGAAGAAAATGTAATCGAAGGATTATTTTAAGATAAAAAAAACCAATGCCTAATGGTCGGACATTCTAGTAATGTTCGGCCATTCTTGTTTTGGCTACTAGCGGTTTCTCCCAAACTTTTATAGTTGATATTTTGATTGAAAAATAGTAATTCCAGTTACCGTAGCCATATTTTACAGTGATTCCTTCCTTTTCAGTAACTTTGCTTATCCACCAAAATCTGCTTTGAGGGCATCTTATTAGTGAAAGAAAAACGCTAACACCTTTTATTCTGCCCAGAAAGTAGCAGCGTTATCTCAATATTTTAAAAAATCGTCGAAATGAACTATTTAAAATTTGTCAAAAATATGATTCCAAAGATCATACTCCCGCTGTTATTGGTACTTATTTGGACTGGATGTGCCAGTGATATGAACAGTAAGTTCAACGCACCCAAGAATGCTTTTGGACAGGCCAATCGGCTTTGTGTAATTGCCGATCAGGAGGTCTGGGAAGGAGCTATTGGAGATTCCATCCGTTATCTTTTTGGAGCAGCCTACCCCATCCTTCCACAACCTGAACCCTTATTTGACCTTCAGCATTTTACCCCACTAGAACTCGATTTAGATACTTACCGGAAAGAACTACGAGCTTACTTAATCGTTGGCGATTTAAGTAATCCTGAATCTCCCACCGTAAAATCCATCACTAAAGATCTGGGAACGGAAAATTTACGAAAGGCACGTGAACAATCAGATTTTAATATCAAAGTCGGATACGACAAATGGGCACAGGGTCAAACGCTGGTTTATTTATTTGCTCAGTCAAAAAATAAATTGTTAGATGCTGCAGAGCTAAATTTTCCGGCAATTGCCAATAAACTTCATAAAACAGATAAAGAACAATTTGAGGCAACGATATACTTTGGTGGAGAAAATGAGTCCGTCAAACAAAAAGTGAAGGATCAATTTGAAATGGATTTGCGAATTCCCAGCGACTATTTTGTAGCTATTCAGGATAGTAAAAGTATTTGGTTAAGAAAAGAAACAGAATTTATAAGTAGTAATATTTTAGTACACAAAACAGCCTATACCAGCCAGGATCAGCTTACGAAAGAAGGAATAAAAAAATTGAGAGACGAGCTCGGCAAACAATATATCAGCACCGAAATAAAAAATACTTACATGCGTACCAACGATGTAGATTTACCTATGCTTACCAAGGCGATTGATTTAAATGGAGCCTATACGATTGAAGCACGAGGCATCTGGGATATTGTCAACGATTTTATGGGTGGTCCTTTTCTAAGTTATCTGATTCTCAACAAAGAAAAAAATGAACTTATCTTCATTGACTGCTTTGTACATGCGCCTGGTAAAAAGAAAAGAGATTATATGATGCATTTGGAATACATCATAGAATCAACCAAGTTTTCAAAAACGCAATAAATAATTTATACGAATTAGGATTTAAAAATGAAGTGATATCATTTTTAAATTTCATGAGCGGTTTTTTGCTTCTCCCTTCTTGTCGTTTGCTACTTGCCCTCTTTAATCGCAGTCGAGAGAAGCAAAAAAACTGGTTCAATTTAACCTACATTTTAGAAAAATTTCTTCTGCGTTTTTCATATAAAAACACGTTTGAAAAATACTGCGACACCCTCTGGGGTCGTCCATCTAATATCAATTAAATTGGCTAAGATACTTAGCTAAGGTTTCGTGCCGAGGGGTAACGACCGCAGAGCGCAT
>CAZYAC010000407.1:0-3860 GCA_964645475.1 uncultured Saprospiraceae bacterium
AGTAGGTATTCACGAAATTTTTGCATTACACTCTCGCCCACAAAATAATAAAGCAACTTTGACCCTCGGTAAGCGTACCTCAGGCGGTACTCGGAAATGGGTAGATGTTCATTTTTATCACGATTTAGAAGCCTGCTTTGAGCATGTTCGATCTCGTTATGATAAAATCTATAGCACCCACCTTACGGATGATGCCGTTTCTCTTTACGATCTGGATCTTACCGAATCCATCGCCCTTTTGTTTGGTAACGAACATATCGGAGTAACCCCAGAAGCCCTCGAAAAAGTAGACGGAAATTTTTTAATTCCACAGGTCGGAATGGTGCAAAGCCTAAATATTTCCGTAGCTTGTGCTGTCTCTCTCTACGAAGGTTTTCGACAGCGAAATGCCAAGGGACTCTATAATCCCGAAAGCAGAGATCCCGCTGTCGACCAAAAACTGATGCAAGAATACCGGCGTCGACACGAAGAACGCGAACGACTTAAAAAAGTCCCAAGAATCAAGTAGAGACAACCCATGCGTTGTCTCCAAAGGACATACATTGTCCTCAAAGGAAGAAACCAAAATATACAACAAACCTCAATACTATGGAAAATAAAAAACGAAGACCAAGCTTCTTAAAAATCGGTTTTTATGGATGGTTTGTATTATCCATGCTAGCACTCATCTATGGTGGGTTTAATTACTACAGTAATATTCCTATAGCAGAACTCAAAAAACAATATTCTTACGAAGATTCTAAGGTCGTGAATATTGTAGGGATGAATGTTCACTACCGAGTCACTGGAACTGGCGAACCGCTAGTACTTCTCCACGGAACTGGTTCTTCCTTGCACACCTGGGAAGGGTGGACCAAAGAACTTTCCGACCAATATCAAGTAATCAGTTTAGATCTGCCCGGATTTGGTTTAACAGGTAAGCATTTTGCCAACGATTATTCCATTAAAGCTTACACTGATTTTCTAGATATTTTTTTAGACAAAATTGGGGTAACCAAAATTAATCTAGCAGGAAATTCACTCGGTGGTCATATCGCTTGGCAATACGCTTTGGATCATTCCAATCGTGTGAAAAAATTAATCCTTGTTAATGCTAGTGGCTTTCAAAAAGAAGAGGCAGATGTTACGTTGGCATTTAGATTGGCTAATATTCCTTTGGTTAACAAACTGATGTTGCGGGTGACACCAAAATCACTGGTGGAAAGTAGTTTGGAAGAAGTCTACCACAATGACAACAAAATTACCGAGAGCTTAATCAATCGAGTTCATTCTTTACAGCTACGCCGTGGAAACCGGCAAGCTTTTATTGATAAAAGTACTTTCAAATATACAGACCGTAGCGAAGCCCTAAAAGAAATTTCTTGCCCAACCCTCATTCAGTGGGGAAAGACCGATGCTTGGCTTCCCGTAGATTGGGCCAGTGATTTTGAGGCAGCGATTCCCAATGCTCGGGTGATCATCTACGATCAGGCCGGACACGTTCCGATGGAAGAACTCCCGACGGAAACAGCCCGAGATGCTAGAGTGTTTTTGGAAAGTGGAAGTGTAACCCCTATTACAGAAGGATAATTGAGCGAGACATTTTCTAAACTATTAAAGTTTAGAAAACGTTTAACCTCAAATGTCAAAAAACCTTGTCCATTAAGTACTTAACCGTCAATTAGACCCACCAAAATGAAGAAATTACTGCTTTTTCCATGCTTCTTTTTTATTAGTCTATTATTTCTGAATGCTCAGATTAAACCCGAATATTTTGATGGACCTTATATCTTTCATCAAAATGATAGCCTACGTATTCAATGGATCGAAGAGGGGATAGGTCATGATACTCTAATTGCCAAAAACGAGGCAGGAAAATTTGAACGAAATGGTTTGCCTACTATCGATTTAACCGATCTGGATTTTGAAAAGAATAGAAAAGCCACTTATGATAATGTTGAAAAAATCGTTGCCATCAGTGATGCGCACGGACAGTATGATTTGATGATCAAACTACTAAAAACACATCAAGTAATTGATGAACAAAATCAGTGGAAATTTGGAGAAGGACATTTGGTGATTACGGGTGATAATCTAGATCGAGGAGATAAAGTATTAGAGATTTTATGGTTTTTATTTTTTTTAGAAAAAGAAGCAGCAAAAGCAGGAGGAAAAGTGCATGTGCTTTTAGGCAACCATGAAGTGATGGTATTGCAGGGGGATATCAGATATTTGAACAGAAAATATTTATACACTTCTGGTATCCTTAAAAACCGTTATCATCTCATGTTTGGAGCAGGAAGTATTCTAGGTGATTGGATCGCTAATCATAAAGTAATGACTTCCATTAATCGATCTTTGTTTTTACATGGTGGAATTTCTGAAGAGATTTTAAAATTAGATTATTCTCTAGAAAAGATGAATGAAAGTTTTACCAAACATCTAATAAGGTATGAAAGTAAAACCGTGCTAGAAGATCCAATCCTGTCAGCCCTGTATCGTGAAAATGGACCACTTTGGTATCGAGGGTATTTCAAAAGGGATGGAATGGATCCCATTTCAATTGATAAGATTATTGATAAATTAGATCAGGATAGAATTATTGTAGGACATACCAGTTTCGATTCTATCCGATCATTTTATGATGGAAAAGTACTGGGAATTGATTGTGGTATTAAAATGGGAGGCACTGGTGAAGTTTTAATTTTTGAGGATGAAAAATTTGTAGTTGGGAAATTTGATGGAACCAAGCAACCGATCGTATTTAATCCAACTGACCGAACGCCAAAATCAAGTTTTTACGATTATCTTTTTAACTTGGAAGGTTTACCGAAAATTACCATCAATACCAATGTCAAACGACTTATCCGAAAAAGTTTGAAAGAAGAATATCAAGAAGCTACGCTACAAGTGATAGAACCAGAAAGTGGTAAAACAAATTTGTTTAAAGGTCGAATCAGAGCCAGAGGAAATCACCGAAAAAAAGTTTGCAATATTCCTCCCGTTAAATTCGATTTCCCAAAAAAGACTTTAGATTCTTTGGGCTTACTAAAAAATGATAAACTAAAATTTGTTTTTCCATGTCGAGAAAATCATAGAAGTCAAGAATTATTATACAAAGAATTTTTTCTTTACGAACTCTATAAATTTATTGACACCAACTCGATCATCGTCAAACTGATGGATGTGGAATTTCGAGAAAAGGATGAAGAGAAACTAAAATTCAACGGTTTTTTGATCGAAGATGAAGATGAATATGCTAGAAGGAAAAATGCCATTGTCATCGAAAACGGGAGAATAAATCCTTCGCGGCTACACCGTTCTTCTTTTTTGAAAATGCTATTTTTTCAATACATGATTGCCAATACCGATTGGACCGTAGCTAATCGCCACAACCTAGAATTGGTCAAACTTCCAGGTATAGATAAAGTAGTGGCCTTACCCTATGATTTTGATTACTCCGGATTCGTCGGTCAAGAGTACGCCGTTCCGCACGAATCCCTACCAATCGATGAGGTCACCGACCGCTATTTTTTCAATTATAAAATCCGAGAGCATGAGTTTTACGAAATGGTAAGATTCTATGAATCTATCGAAGAAGACGTCTACCGCATTTGTGACGAAGCAACTTACATGAAACCCAGAACTATCAACTCAAACAAAGCTTTTTTCCGAAAGTTCTTTGAACTGCTCGAACGTCCGGAAAGGTTGAAGGAGGATATTATGAAGCGGTGAGGTGGGAAATTATTCTGCCTAGCAAAGTGGTGTTCCACTAATCGCTTAATCGCAAAACAATTCCTTATTTTTAATAGTTAGATAAACTATAATACTTAAATACTTGAACAAAATAATTAAAATGAAAAACTTCCTACTATTACTCC
>CAZYAC010000408.1:0-3859 GCA_964645475.1 uncultured Saprospiraceae bacterium
CGATTATTATTGAAGAATATGGTTTGATTGGTGCCTTTACGGTGATTGCGATGTATGTGCTTTTATTCTTCCGAATTGTACGAATTATTACCAATAGTCCAAAGGCATTTGGTGCCATGCTCGTACTCGGACTCGGACTGATTATCTGCATTCAGGCGATGGCAAATATTGCCGTTTCGGTAGATTTGGTACCGGTTACAGGATTGACCTTACCAATGATTAGTATGGGAGGAACCTCTATTATATTTTCGAGTATTGCCTTTGGAATGATCCTTAGTGTGAGCCGATACATTGAAAAAATATAAAACATGGAAAAGGATCAGCTAAGAGTGATCATCAGCGGTGGAGGAAGTGGAGGTCATATATATCCGGCGATTGCGATTGCCAATGAAATAAAAAAACAACTACCTAACGCCGAGATACAATTTGTCGGTGCCAAAGGTAAGATGGAAATGGAGAAAGTCCCGAAAGCGGGATATCCGATAGAAGGCCTTTGGATTAGTGGATTTCAGCGTCGGCTGACTTTAGAAAATCTTGTCTTCCCATTTAAGATATTGCATAGTTGGTGGAAAGCCCGAGGGATCATCCGGCGGTTTAAACCAGACGTTGCCATTGGAGTAGGAGGATATGCGAGTTATCCGACTTTAGCGATGGCTAGTTGGATGGGAATTCCGACCATGATTCAGGAGCAAAACTCCTATGCGGGTGTCAGTAATAAAATGTTGAAAGGAAGTGTAGAGAAAATTTGTGTAGCATATGATGAGATGCAAAATTTCTTTCCTTCTGAAAAAATAGTATACACGGGTAATCCAGTCCGGAGTGATATCTGGGAAATGGACAACCGACGAACGAAGGCATTGGCCCATTTTGGGTTAAAAGATAAACAGACCATCCTAGTTTTCGGAGGTAGCCTTGGGGCAAAAACCTTAAACGAAGGAATGGCTAATAACGTAAATCGGCTGAAAGCAGCGGATGATATTCAAGTAATCTGGCAGGCAGGTAAATTTTATCATGCCAAGTATCAACAATCGGATACCTCCCAACTCGATAACGTCCAGCAAATGGAATTTATCGATCGGATGGACCTTGCATACGCAGCAGCGGATGTAGTGATTTGCCGAGCAGGAGCGCTGACCATTTCGGAGCTTTGTTTGGTTGGAAAAGCGGCGATTTTTATTCCTTCGCCTAACGTAACTGGAGACCATCAAACCAAGAATGCGATGGCGCTGATCCGAAACGATGCCGCCAGAATGCTAAAAGATAAAGACGGGAATCAGATGATCGAAATGGCAATGGATTTAATGAAAGACAATGCCGCAAGAACGAAGTTAGAGACCAATATTCGCCGGATGGCAAAACCGAATGCCGCACGGGAGATTGTCACAACTTTACGGTCAATTGCCAGAAAATAGATGAGTTTTTAGTTAAAAATTCATTTTTCAATAAAAAATAGTGCAAAAATTGATAAAGATGCACTACATATATAAATTTTTTTAAATACGGCATGTCCTTTGTTTACTCAATTGATAAACAGTGGATTACGAATATAAAAAAGAACAATCGCTGTGAACGATATTCAAAAAGTGTATTTCATCGGGATCGGTGGTATTGGAATGAGTGCACTAGCGCGATATTTCAATGGTCGAAATGTAGAGGTTTTTGGATATGATAAAACAGCAACACCTTTAACCAAAAAGTTGGTAGAGGAAGGTATGATCATTCATTTTGAAGATGATATTTCGCAGATACCTGCGGGAATAGATTTAGTGATTTATACACCGGCTATTCCAGACAACCATCGGGAACTAAATTATTTCCGTAACCATAATTTTCCATTGAAGAAGAGAGCGGAAGTTTTGGGAATGATTAGCCGTACCCAACGAACGATTGCTGTTGCTGGAACGCACGGTAAAACGACGACGACCTCCATTCTTACGCATTTATTGCAGGAAGGTGGAGTGGATTGTACCGCTTTTTTAGGTGGCATAGCCAATAATTTTTCCTCTAATTATGTGGAAGGAAAATCAGATTGGGTGGTCGTGGAAGCTGATGAATATGATCGTTCTTTTTTACACTTGCATCCAGAAATTGCAGTAATCCTATCAATGGATTCAGATCATCTGGACATTTACGGTGCTGGTGAAGAAGTAAAAAAAAGCTTTCGGATCTTTGGATCTCAAGTAACAGATAAAGGAAAATTAATAGTTAACCAAAAGTGGATAACTGAATATTTGAAAAAAGAAGCAGACCAGAATAAGGTAAAGACTTATGGATTAGAAAGTGGCGACTATTATGCTGATAACATACGAGTTACGCAAGGTTATTTTATATTTGATTTTAAATCAAAAATATCGGATATTGTTAGTCTCCAATTTACTTTACCTGGTCACCATAATATCGAAAATGCCACCGCAGCGATTGCCATTGCGTTGGAATTAGGCGTATCCGTCGATGCCATTCGTCGGTCGCTCGTTTCATTCAAAGGAATAAGACGAAGATTTGAAATTATTTATCGTGATGAAAAAGTAGTTTATATAGACGATTACGCTCATCATCCCTCAGAACTTAAAGCGGCTATTCATGCAGCGAGAACTTTGTTTCCAAGCAAACGAATAACCGGTGTTTTTCAACCACACCTTTTTAGTCGAACTAGGGATTTTTTGCCAGGATTTGCTGAGGAACTCAGTACCCTGGATGAAGTAATCTTACTGGATATTTATCCAGCGCGGGAATTACCAATTGCTGGTATAACTTCCGAAGCGATTTATAAATTAATTACCAATGATACGAAAGTGTTAGCGACCAAGCAAAATTTGCTGGATTTGTTGGCCACTAGAGATTTAGAAGTTTTAATGACTCTGGGTGCAGGGGATATTGATACCCTCGTTGCTCCCATTAAAGAACAACTGATCCATGGCTAAAAAACAAATGAAAGACAATATGCTGGGGCGGATATTGGCATATGCGACGGTTTTTTTGGTGGCGGTAATTATCGTTACCATGGTCCAGCGAAAAAAAGCCAACCGAGCAACGGATGTGGTTTTTCAAATAGAAGCACTGCGTTCGGGAGATTTTCTGATCAAATCAGAAGATGTACTGGAAATAATTGAGCGTTCCTTTGGACATGAGATTATTGGTGAACCCCTAGGTGATCTAGATATGGAACGAATGGAACGAGTGCTTGAAAGTGCTTCCTTCATTTTATCCGCAGATGCTTATGTTGATGCTAAAGAAGTGGTGCATTTGGATATCAAGCAGCGAGAGCCGATTGTGCGGATCATGGACCGTGATGGACAACAATATTATTTGGACCATACCGGGACCAAGATGAACTTGTCTGACCATTTTACGGCGCGAGTATTGGTGGCTACAGGAGATATTCCTCCGTACGATCCAAAATTTCACGCCGCTGAAGGGAATAATCTACGTTCGGTTTTCGAACTGACTCAAACAATTCTGAAAGACGAATTTTTGGAAAATCTGATTGGTCAGATTTATGTGAGTCGAAAAAATGAACTGCAAATGGTACCGATAGTGGGTGACCAACGCATCATTTTAGGTAACACAGAAGGATTAAACGATAAGATATTTCGATTGAAAACCTTTTATCAAGAAGCCATGTCCCGAATGGGATGGAATAAATATAAAACAATCAATTTAAAATTTAAAAACCAGGTAGTGTGTAAAAAACGGTAACCAAAACTTAACAAGAACCGACTCCCTACCAACAAAAAAGTACTATGATGGAAAACAAAAATTTACACGACGCCCCTGTTGTCGTAGCCCTCGATATTGGGACTACAAAAGTCTGTGCCATTGCTGGCCGCAGGGACGCGAATGGTAAAGTCGAGATTCTAGC
>CAZYAC010000409.1:0-3847 GCA_964645475.1 uncultured Saprospiraceae bacterium
AAGCTAACTAGCCAACCAGCCAATAGCTAATAGCCATTAAATCACCCATTTTGACAAAAAAAGAGAAGACAAAAAAGCCCAATAAAAATAAAAAGGTAACCCCACTGATGAAGCAGTATGGGAATATCAAAGCAAAGTACCCAGATGCCATCCTCCTTTTTAGAGTGGGCGACTTTTACGAAACCTTTGGCGCAGATGCGGTGACCGCAGCACGCGTACTAGGCATTATTTTGACAAAAAGAAATAACGGTGGCAGTGATATTGAACTGGCTGGGTTTCCACATCATTCGATGGATATGTATTTGCCAAGGCTGGTGCGTGCCGGATTCAGAGTCGCTGTTTGTGAACAATTGGAAAAACCATCCAAAGAAAAGAAAATCGTCAAACGAGGCGTAACGGAATTGGTGACGCCGGGTGTTACCACCAGCGATAAAATTCTAGATCATAAAACCAATAATTTCTTAGCCGCGCTAAGTTTTGGAAAAAAAGAACAGGTAGGTGTTTCGTTCCTAGATCTAAGCACCGGTGAGTTGATGGTGGCCGAAGGAAATATTCCTTTTGTGGATAAGCTCTTGCAAAGTTTTCAACCTTCCGAAGTAATTTTTTCTAAAAATAATACAAAAGATTTCACCGAAACTTTCGGTACCCGTTTTTATACCTATCCATTAGACGAATGGATTTTTACACAAGATTTTACGCAAGAGCAATTGCTCAATCATTTTAAGGTAAAATCGCTGAAAGGATTTGGAGTGGATGATCTATCCTTGGCGCATCAGGCAGCTGGTGCTAGTCTACATTATTTGTCCACCACTGAAAACAATAATGTTAAACACATCACGCGGATTAGTAGAATTCAGGAAGATCGCTATGTTTGGCTCGACCGATTTACGATTCGAAATTTGGAGTTGATTTATAGTCCGCACGAAACGGGAGTACCCTTGATCAATATTTTGGATAAGACCATTTCTCCAATGGGCGCGCGCTTGTTAAAAAAATGGGTGGTATTGCCCTTGTGTATTCCTGCCGCCATTCAGCGTCGATTGGATACGGTAGAATATTTTACACAAGAACCAGAATTCAGAGAAACCATCGGAGAAGGTATTCAGCAGATTGGTGATTTGGAGCGATTGATTTCGCGGGTACCTTTAGGAAAAATTAATCCCAGAGAAATTATTCAATTATCTAAAGCGAGTTTGGCAATTGGCCCCATCAAGGAAGCACTGACCACCGCTAAAAGTCCTGTACTGACCAAACTGGGTGAGCAACTGGATCCCTGTCCCGCAATTATCAAGACCATCCAAAAATATCTGCAACCTGAACCTCCCGTTAATTTGCATAAGGGAGGAGTGATGGCCGATGGACTGAATGATGAACTAGATGAACTGAGACATATCGTTAAAAATGGAAAAGACTTATTGTTGGAAATTCAACAAGAAGAAGCTAAACGTACGGGTATTGATAATCTGAAAATTGGATTCAATAATGTCTTTGGATATTATTTAGAAGTAACTAATAAGTATAAAAATAAAGGGCTGATTCCGGATGACTGGACGAGGAAACAAACCTTGACAAATGCCGAACGATACATTACCGAAGAGCTCAAAAAACTAGAAGCTAAAATCTTAGGTGCTCAAGAAAAAATACTGGTAATCGAAGATAGATTATTCGAAGAACTTGTAATAAAGTTGGCGGATTTTATTCCGCCCGTACAGAAAAACTCAAGTAATATCGCGCGCTTAGATTGTCTATTGGCTTTTGCGAATGTAGCTATTCGCAATAATTATTGTAAACCAATAGTCGATGATTCTTTCGTAATTGATATCAAAAGCGGCCGACATCCCGTCATTGAACAACATCTGGAACTGGGCGATGCTTATGTTCCTAACGATGTATTTCTAGATAATGAGGAGCAGCAAATCATGATGATTACCGGACCTAATATGGCGGGTAAATCGGCACTCTTGCGGCAAACGGCTCTTATCTGTTTGATGGCACAAATGGGTTGTTTTGTTCCAGCAAAAAGCGCTAGAATTGGATTGATTGATAAAGTGTTTACGCGAGTGGGGGCAACGGATAATATTAGTTCAGGAGAATCTACCTTTATGGTTGAGATGAACGAAACGGCTAGTATTATGAATAATATTTCGGACCGTAGTTTGATCTTAATGGATGAGATTGGACGGGGAACAAGTACGTACGATGGCATCTCCATCGCTTGGTCAATTACCGAATATTTACATAACAACAATAAGTTTCAACCCAAGACTTTATTTGCCACCCATTACCACGAGCTGAATGAATTAGCCAATAAATTTGAGCGGATTAAAAACTGGAGTATTGCCACCAAAGAATTGGATAATAAAGTGATTTTTCTACGCAAATTAGTCCCTGGCGGAAGTAACCACAGCTTTGGTATCTATGTCGCAAAAATGGCAGGAATGCCGAGATCTGTAGTCGAACGGGCACAATATATTTTGAGCCAACTCGAACAAAAATCTATTCAAACCGATGGCGAAAATACGGATCTCTCAAATACTAAAAACAAAAAAGGTGCGATCAAAAAGCAACTAGAAAATATGGCAGCGAACCAAATGCAATTAAATATCTTTGAATCGACCGATCCTACCTTGACAAAATTGAAAGAAGCATTAGAAGGGTTGGATTTGAATGGAATGACGCCTATCGAGTGTATGATGAAGCTCAATGAGTTGAAGGGAATGTTGTAAGCGCTTGTCCAAATTTGCCAATTGGAGATAATGAATGGGAGTTTAGACAAGTTCTAAAATGCCAGAGTCACTATCATTAATTAATTGACAAATTAAATTAAGCGACTCTGGCTCCCTTGATCTGGTACTTGTGAAACCAGACCGCACTTTGTACAGTGTACTAAAATTCTAGTTGCATTTAATTATATAAGTACAATTAAAAATCTTAGAAGGGATGTTTTCACAAATTTTGGTTTTTTGAAGTTATACAAGTTTCTCAAATGTAGGAATTTTATTCTGTAATTATTCAAAACTAGTACAAAAAGGGGAGTAAATTTATGGGTGAGTTATTTAACAAGTGTCTTTTGTACATAAAAAATGCTAAAGTTACTTAATCGCTGACTTTCTTTTTCGATTAGAAATAGTAATGTTTACGGCCTCCACGATTAAAGCGAATGCCATCGAGAAGTAAATATATCCTTTCGGAATATGGAAGTCTAATCCATCAGCCAATAAAGCGATCCCGATCATAATCAGAAAAGAAAGCGCCAATACTTTAATGGTTGGGTTTTCGTCTACAAAACTACTGATCTTGTTGATGGCTAGCATCATGATAAGTACGGAGACGATCACGGCCGCGATCATTACTTCGACATGATCAGCCATTCCAACGGCAGTGATAACAGAATCTAGAGAAAAAATAATATCGATTATTATGATTTGAACAATGACGTTCCAGAAGGTTACTTTTTTAAGATTGATCGTTTCCGATTGATGAGCATTTTCGATCTTCTCATGGATTTCAGTTACACTTTTATAAATCAAAAACAGACCACCTAAAATTAAAATAATATCCCTTCCAGAAATTTCATTATCAACCACGGTAAACAAAGGGCTCGTTAATTGCATGATCCAAGTGATGGATAAGAGCAATAAAATCCGAGTAATCAAAGCAAACCCAAGTCCCCAAGTACGGGCTTTACCTTGTTGTTCTTCCGGCAATTTTTGGGAAATGATGGATATAAAAATGATATTATCTATTCCGAGAATGATTTCTAAAATACAAAGCGTAAAAAAAGACATCCAAATATCAGGATTGGTTAGCCATTCCATTTTGTAAAAAATTTGTTTATAAAATTAGT
>CAZYAC010000410.1:0-3777 GCA_964645475.1 uncultured Saprospiraceae bacterium
GCGGACTCTTGATCTTATTGGCAGGTCTTTTCTGGCCGCGGGGCACGAGCAAAAAAATATCAGAAAGATGGAAAGCAGGTCGTAAAAGCTTCGATAAATCCTACTACGGAACATTCGGTTTTTTCAGCGTGGCTTGGTTAGCACTAGCAGGATTTGTTTTTTACAATACGCAAGTTCTAAATCCTTATGATAACAGAAAGACTGGCGAATTAATACAAGTATCCTACGAACAAGACTTTAAAAAACACCAAGATGTTCCGAAGTTAAGTATTACCGATGCTATTTATAATATTGATATTTATCCTGAAACGAGAAAGACAAATGTAATGGCGGATCTAAGTTTAAAAAATAAAACGAATGCCATCATTGACTCGCTCCACTTTACCGTTAATTCTGACTTAAATCACGAATTAATTATTCCTGAAAGCGAATTGGTCTTTACCGGGCCGGAAAAATCATATTTAATCTATCATTTAAAAAATCCAATATTACCTGGCGATAGTACTAATTTTTCTGTCAAAGCTAGTTATGAAGCAAAGGGTTTTGAGAATTCGGTTACGAATACCAATGTAATCCGCAACGGTACCTTTTTTAATAACATGGGAATTCTTCCTGATTTTGGATATACCGAGAGAAATGAAATTTCGGATAAAAACAAACGGAAATCATACGATCTCCCAGAACGAGATCGAATGCCGGAATTACAAAAAACCTGCAACCATCTCTGTATGAAAAACTATCTAACCGGTGGTGCTGCTGATTGGGTTAACGTTGAGACTTACATCTCTACTACAGAAGATCAAATTGCTGTTGCACCTGGTTCTTTGGTCAGTGAAAAAACCGAAAATGGACGACGTAAATACCACTATCGTTCGGATCATATCTCTCAGAATTTTTACTCGTTTATTTCTGCTAAATTCGAAGTTGCCAAGCGCAAGTGGAATGGAATTGATTTGGAAATATATTATCATCCAGGTCATGAAGTAAACGTAAATAGAATGCTGGATGCCGTTCAAAAATCATTGGAATATTACACCAAAAATTTTGGACCTTATTATCATAAACAAGCACGAATTATTGAATTTCCGCGATACCAGAATTTTGCACAGGCTTTCCCTGGCACCATGCCTTATTCCGAATCTTTCGGTTTTATTATCAATCTAGAAGATGAAGATGATATCAACGTTATAGATGCGGTCATTGCTCATGAGATGGCACATCAGTACTGGGCACATCAGGTAATCGGAGCCGAGATGCAAGGGTCGACTATGCTGAGCGAAAGTTTTTCTGAATACTCCTCTCTCATGGTTATGAAGCAAACAAGTGATGATCTAAAGATGAAAGATTTTCTGCGACATGATCTGAGACGTTACCTTCGCGGACGAAGTAACGAAACTGAAAAAGAAGTGCCACTTTACAAAGTAGAAAACCAAGGCCATATCCATTATGGCAAAGGCGCTTTTGTGCTCTATGCTTTACAAAATTATATTGGAGAAAAACAGGTAAATACCGCCCTGCAACAGTTTTTAGAAGAATATCGATATCAAGAACCGCCCTACCCGACGGCAAATGATTTTATGAGATATTTGGAGCCACAAGTCCCCGATTCTTTACAATATTTGATCACTGACTGGTTTAAAGAAATAACACTCTATGATCTAAGATTGATGGATACTAAAACAGAAAAACTGGACAACGGTCAGTATAAAATTTCGCTAGATATCATTGCTAAAAAAACCAGAGCAGACGAAGTCGGAAAACCCACAGAAGTACCTATCAAGGATTGGGTAGATATAGGTTTTTATAAAGATCGAGAAGAGGAAGCATTACTTTTCAGAGAGCGGATATTGTTTGATCAGGAAAACATAAAACTAGAATTTACCCTAGATACGTTACCTGCACGTGCCGCTATTGATCCTTTGCGTTTGCTGATTGACCGAATCTATGATGATAATGCTAAGAGTTTGAGTTTATAACTCCATAAAAAAAATCCGGTCTTTGCTAAAGGCAAGACCGGATTATAATTTGTGCTATTAATAATAAATTTGCGTTTTCGTGAAAGACGAATACAAAAAATTGTTAACAGCTCATTCAATTGATTAAGATTATGGACATCACTAATATTTCAAAAATATCCCATAAATACCTTCTCTTTTTAAAGAGGGAAAACTATTCCAAGATCACCAAACATCTACTTTTTATAGCCATAGTAGCCTTTATTCTGTGACACAAGGTTTTTATTTATTTTTTTGTATAAAGCGTATTTTTGCGTTTGAGGCAGGTCTTTTCTTGTGACGACATAGCGGTCAAAATTATTATTCAAAACACTTTTATTTAATACATAAATATTTTTTAATTAAACCTAACACAAAAAAAGAGTCACCAACTAAACGCCAATGACTCATTTTCAATTTTATCTTTTCTGTTACTACGAAAACAACTTCCGCATATCTACTTTTTCTTTGACCATCGCTTCTACTTTTTCCATCGGTACTCGTTCCTGTGTCAATGTATCTCGTTCACGAATAGTAACTGTCTGATCTTCCATACTGTCAAAATCAATCGTGACACAAAATGGTGTTCCCACCGCATCCTGCCGACGGTATAATTTACCAATACTACCTGTATCATCGTAGTGCGTATTGAACGAGAAGCTCAAATCCTTATGTAGCTTTTTCGCCAACTCTACGATTCCTGGTTCATTTTTCTTCAGTGGTAGTACGGCACATTTAACCGGAGCAATCGCTGGATTTAATTTGAGTACTGTCCGCATATTCTCTGATCCTGGCACTTGTTCTTCTACCAAAGCATTGCTCATCGTTGCCAAGAACATTCGATCACAACCGATGGAAGTTTCTACTACGTATGGAACATAATTTTCCTTCGTCTCTGGATCAAAATACTGAATCTTACGACCCGATAATTCTTGGTGCTGCGATAAATCAAAGTCTCCACGCGAGTGAATCCCTTCTAATTCTTTAAAACCAAAAGGAAAGTCAAACTCAATATCCACGGCTGCTTTTGCATAGTGCGCCAAGTTATCGTGCTCGTGCCACCGCAATTTTTCCGTTGGATGACCTAGATTTTTATGCCACTGTAACCGTTTTTCTTTCCACTTTTCGTACCACTCATCCTGTGTTCCAGGTTTGATAAAAAACTGCATTTCCATCTGCTCAAATTCCCGCATTCGGAAAATAAACTGACGGGCTACGATTTCATTTCTGAAGGCTTTACCAATCTGTGCGATACCGAAAGGAATCTTTTGTCGTGTGGTTTTTTGTACATTACTAAAATTGACAAAAATACCTTGCGCCGTTTCGGGTCGTAGATATAGTTTCCCTTCTTCTCCTGCAATATTTCCCAATTGTGTTGAAAACATCAGATTAAACTGTCGAGCTTCCGTCCAATTTTTTGAACCACTATCTGGACAGGCGATCTCGTATTCTTCGATCATCGCTTTGAGGTCGCCCATATCTTCGTTGGTCATTGCCGTTGCTAAACGCTTTGCAGTAGCAGCATGCTTCTCCGCATTAGCAAGAACTCGTTGATTGGTTCGTCGAAATTCTGCTTCGTCAAAAGCATCACCAAATCGTTTCTTGGCCTTCGTAATCTCTTTATTGATCTTCGCCTCAATCTTATCCATATAACCTTCAATCAACTGATCGGCACGGTACCTTTTTTTAGAATCCTTATTATCAATCAAAGGATCATTAAACGCATCGACGTGACCAGAAGCTTTCCATACCTTGGGATGCATAAAAATAGCCGCATCAATTC
>CAZYAC010000411.1:0-3696 GCA_964645475.1 uncultured Saprospiraceae bacterium
CTGTCTGGTAGGCAGGTTCTCTGCGTCTCTGCGAGAAATTAATAGACTTATTACAGCAGACTCAACAATTCCAAACATGCTAAAACATCTACGCTTTCTATTCCCGCTTCTATTCCTTTACGGCTGCCCCGCTTCTGTAGATCAGACCCCACCACCGGCACCTCCTGCTGACATCAGCACCACAGACCTGACGGCTCGCTTATCTCCACATTTTATTAAAGATCCAAAAACGCAACCGGAGAAAGATCAGAATGCCCTCGTTGGATATGCCATTGACCAAAATCTAAACGTAAAAAGAACTGCTTCCGGAATGTATTATCAGATAATTGAAGAAGGCAACGGCACTTCACCAACGGCAACCAGTAAAATTAAAGCCCATTATGAAGGGAAACTGCTAGATGGAACTGTTTTCGATTCTTCCTATAAAAGAGGAAAACCGCTAGAATTTAAACTAAATCAAGTCATCAGAGGTTGGCAAGAAGCTTTACAATTATTAAAACCTGGCGGAAAAGGTATTTTCTTAATCCCTTCGCGTATTGCCTATGGAACTAAAGGATTTGGCCACGAAATTCCACCGCATGCACCATTGATTTTTACGGTAGAGTTGATAAAACCAGAATAAAATTGTCCCCTCTTTTCTAAGAGACCAAATTATTTGTTGAACTAAATTATAGGTAAAATAAAAGACCTTTTTATTGATTAAAAGTCCTTATCATTGCGATTTTATAACCAAAATAACCCGTTTTGAGAAAACCATTATTTATACTTTTAGGGACCTTATTGATTTGTCAAATATTATCAGCGCAGGACTCTCTGCAGCTTGATCAAGTGATTGTGTCTGCTACCCGCATTCCAACTGCTTCGTATAAAACCGGAAGAAGTATTTCTATTATTACCGCTGATGAATTACGCGATTTACCCGTAACAACCGTCGATGAAATGCTCCGTTATTTACCCGGCATTAATCTTAATAGTCGCAACGATTTTGGCGTACAGTCCGACATTGGTATTCGAGGTAGTACTTTTTCACAAGTATTGATTTTAGTAGATAATGTCCGAGTCAACGATCCATTGACCGCGCATTTTAATAATAATATTCCCGTTCCGCTTTCTGAAATTGCTCAAGTTGAAATTATCCGCGGTCCTGCTGCTGCCTCTTATGGAAGTGATGCCGTTGGAGGAATTATCCATATCAAAACTAGAACTTTTATATCCGCAGAAATGGATAAGTCAATAAGTACTCGTGGAAATGTGGGAGTTGGAAAAAATAATTTAAATCGTACGGATCTCGGTGTGAATTTGCAGAAAAATAAATGGCATTTTTCGACAGCCTATAAAGCAAATATTGCGGATGGAGAAACTTACGTAAACCCTAATTTCTTAGCTGGAACTGACCCAGATAGTTTATATCAAAACTTTTTTGACCTGCGTACAATCTCGGCCGCTGTTGCTGGTAAGATTGGTGAAGGGTGGAGTGTTTATGGTCGAGTAGGGTACGACTATCGATATTTTAACGCGAAATATTTTTATACTAGAAGTAGTTTCGATGAATCGGAAGAAACCGTGAAAAGTCTTTGGACACAAGGAGCTATCCGTTATCAAAAAAACCGACACGAAGTCAGCCTTACCGGAGGATACAAAACCACCAGTGACCTTTTTGTTTTTAACCCATTATTTTCACCAAATGAACATGATACGAAACAAATTTTTACCAACCTACAACATCACTTTAAAGTTAATGATAAAATAAATTTGGCTTCAGGTGTACAGCTAATTGATAAAAAAATCAACAGTACCGATCGCGGCGATCACCAAAATTTTGCAGTGGGAATTTATAGTGTTTTGTCTTATGCCTTGTCAGATCGTTGGCAGACGCACGTAAGTTTACGGGCAGAACATGATGAAAATTTTGGTTGGGAAATTTTACCCCAGGCGAGTCTAAGCTATCGTCAAAATGGATTTGTTTTTAGAACTTCTTATGGACGTTCGGTACGAGCTGCTGATTTTACGGAACGGTTTATTTCTTCACAGATCCCTAGTTTGTCTCCTGGTCGCAATGTAGGAAACCCCGACTTGCAGGCAGAGTCATCTCACTCTTTTGACTTAGGTGGAGAATATTATTTCAATAAAAATGGGTTGATTTCATTAACAGGGTTTTACCGAAACTCTAGTAATTTAATTGATTTTTCTTTGCGAAATTCAGCGACAATCAATAATGTGAAAAATTTACAAGAAGATGCGGATTATTTCTATGCAGATAATCTTTCTGGTAGTAGTGTAATTGGCCTAGAAGGTTTGGTGAAATATAGGTTTAACTGGAATAATAGAATTGATCTTAATACCCAACTTGCTTACACTTGGTTGAAAACCACAGCAGAAGCAGGTGAGTTGTCAAAGTATATTGCCAATCATCCAACGCATCAACTTGGATTGACTTTAGATCTGACGGCCTATGATTTTCAGATCACTTCCGCAACTAGTCTTAGTACTCGCCAAGATGAATTAGTGGAACCAATAGATGGTGCTATTCCGAAAGATTATCTGGTTACACATCTTAAATTTGGGTATAATTTGTCAAACTCATTTACACCCTATGTTGAGATTAGGAATCTTACCAACACCAATTATCAGGAAATTCTGGGCGCTAATTTACCTCGCCGTTGGTGGAGTATCGGCGTTACTTGGAACTGGTAGTTTTTATTACCAATAATCCTAGAAAAATGGAAAATGAACAAATTGGAAGTTTAACTTGGGAAGCATTTGAAAAAGTGGAAATGCGAGTAGGTACTATTCTGAAAGCAGAAATTTTTGCAGAAGCCCGAAATCCTGCTTATAAACTTATCATTGATTTTGGACCAGTGGGTATCAAGAAATCTTCTGCACAGATCACAAAACTATATCAACCAGAAGAACTTTTAGGTCGTCAAGTAATCGCAGTCGTAAATTTCCCACCTAAACAAATTGCGAGTATGATGAGTGAATGCCTAGTTTTAGGAACTGTAGGTGAAGAAAAAACCATCACACTACTTGCCCCGGAACGTCCTGTTCCCAATGGATTACGGGTAGGTTAAACGGGCATTATTTCCTCTTTCACACCAATATTTATCTTTTCTGCATCTTACTGAAAAAGCTCATCAAATTTTTTTCAGTTATGAAAAGGAAAATAAATACTCGACAATCCAATGAAGTTAATGCAGGTTCGATGGCGGACATTGCATTCTTATTACTCATCTTTTTTCTGGTAACTACAACCATTATCAACGATCAAGGGATCATGGTTAAGTTGCCTCCCTACGACAAAAATCCTCCTCCTATAGTTCCAGTGTCTAGTCGAAATATTCTTAATGTTAAGATTAATAAAAAAGATGCTTTGTTAGTAGAAAGCGAAAATATGGATATCAGTCAGCTTAAAGAAACAACGAAAAATTTTATTCTTAATCCTACTCAAAGTGACCAATTACCTCGCAGCCCTAAACAGGCTGTTGTCTCACTACAAAATGACCGAGAAACATCTTACAAAGCTTATATCGCTGTTTATAATGAGCTCAAAGCTGCTTACGAAGAATTATGGAATAACCGATCTCTACAGGTTTATGGTAAGGATTATAGCCGCCTTGCACTGACCGAACAACGAGATATCCGAAAGCAAATTCCACTGGTAATATCCGAAGCAGAACCAACTAGTTTTTAAATTAA
>CAZYAC010000412.1:0-3599 GCA_964645475.1 uncultured Saprospiraceae bacterium
ATTCTGAGAAAATAGAAATTGTCTAGACAATTTCATGAAAATCAACTTGATGAAACCAGCTACCCAAGATAATCAACAGGAAGCCACTATGAGTGATATCCTCCAAAAAGCACAGCAGCACGTCCTAGATTTGTCCAATCGGACAAACGATAATCGTCTTTTATATCATAACTACCAACGAACCTGTCAAATCGTAGCACACGTACAAAAAGTGGCGGATGCCATTGAGGTGGATAGCGAAACGAAAGAGATTGCTTCCCTAGCCGCTTGGTTACACGCAACAGGGTACCAAAAAGATTATGACCGAGCAGTAAGTAGAAGTACCGAGATAGCAGAAGCTTTTTTAAGCTCGGCAAATTATCCAGCGAAAAAAATTAGATCAGTAATTAACTGCATCAATGCTTCTAAAGAAAACAATCGTCCTGATAGCAAAGCAGCTGAATTATTTTTAGATGGTTTACACGGTTTTAATGCCACTAATAATTTTTTTCACCACCGTCCGCTGCTACGCTTGGAATGGGAACTCGTTCAGGGGCGGCAACTACCCGCACTGGAATGGAACCAAATACAATTACAGGAATTATTGCGAACTAGCTTTTATACACCTTATGGCAAAAATCAGTTTGCTCCAATGGTCGCGCAAAATATTCTCATGCAAAAAAGTAGGGTTGAAAAAAATCAGCACAGCAAACTCCAACTGATGGATCAAGAGGACGGACAAATCCGTAAATTTCAGGGACTGGAAAAAAAACTACCCGGAAGTGCTACACAAACCTATTTCCGAACCAACTACCGTAACCATATCAACCTGAGCGCTATAGCTGATAACAAAGCCAATATCATGATCAGCGTTAACGCCATTTTGATTTCGGTCATCATTTCTGTTTTGTCTTACCAGAATATTCCTGAGACACAACCAATGGTTTTACTGCCCGTTGTTTTGTTCCTAGTTACTGCGCTTACTTCTCTCATCTTTGCTGTTCTGTCTATTCGTCCAAAAGTAACGGCACATAATGATGGAAAAGTTGACTTAAACGAAGCCCGAAAGAATATTGTGTTTTTTGGAAACTTCATCAACCTCAGCCTGGAACAATTTGAGGAAGCAATGGATGCCGTGCTCCGCGATGGTGAACTACTCTACGGAAATATGACTCGTGACTTATATTTTCTAGGGAAAGTACTGGATAAAAAATATCGTTTTCTAACCATGTCTTATAATATATTTATGGTCGGATTTGTTTCTACGGTTATCTCTTTTCTAGCAGTCTTGTTTTCATAAAACCGCTAGAAATCAAAGGTTGAATTGTCTCTACAAATCTAGCACCCATTCTCCTTCTTCGTTCTTATGTAATTTAGCCACTTTTAATTTAAGATTTCCGCTTGTTGCTTTTGGTAAAACCATTACTTCAGCTTCTTCTACGTCTAGCCATTTTACGATGATAGGTTCGTAACCATCTAGCTTTTTTTCCCAAATTAATTCTAGCCCTTGGTCTGTGTATCCAAAAATCTGTAAGCCATTTCGCTCTGAATCATTTTTTAGATCACCTCGATAACTTATTAATTTTTTAAAATCAGGAGCTACCACTGGAAAACCCCAGATCATGGTTTCCTTTCCAGATTTATCGTTGATGAGTCGATAAGAGTTCGATTCTTGGCCGTTAACTGCGACCACAAATAGTCCCATTTTGGGAACGTAGTAGCGGTAAAAGTAAGCCTGTTGAGCAGCACCTTCTTCAATAGCACTATCATCCAATTGCTTTTTTTCTCCATTGAGTAAGGTGAATTCTAGTGCGCCTTCCTTAGTCTTTTTTACGTATTGTCGATCCTTTGATAATTGTTTGCTTTCTATTTCTGCGATACATTTATTCGCTTGACTGATTCGACGACGTTTAAAATAATCCATACAGCGATCGTAAGGAGTGGGCAATGCGGCCACTTTAGGTTCGTAGAATTTCACACCACCGCCATATACCCAACCAGTTTTTCCATCCGTGGTTTTCACCTTTAGCCATGGCTCATCATACGACTTACCACGCAAGGTGAATTGTTGGGTGAAATCAGTTTTTTCGTCTAAAAAAGTCATCGCCCCACCTTCTGGTATTTCGGCAACTATATCTGATTTTGTGTCCGGTTCTGTCCGCATTCGGAGTTTATCTACCCAAGCGTAAACGGTTACGGTAGTCGGTGCTACCGTAGCCACAGAGTCTACAGACATATTTGTGTTGTCAGATTTAGTATTCGTTTCGGTGGAGTTTGTATCTTTACAGGCGACAAAGACCGATAGTAATAAAAGGACAGGGAGGAATCTCTGAATCATGGTGTTTAAGTTTTTCTCGTAGTGGTAAAAAAAGCCTTGTAAACTTTAGACGCAGGTTTATACTTTTTGCCACAAATTTAGGGTTAATAATAGACTTTAAGTCCATGGTCCAACTACTTATGCTAGAATTTATATCGGTTAAAAGAGATGTTATGTTGAAAAAAACGATCATACTGCTGGCTTTAATATATCTCTCAGGAAGTCTTTTCGCACAGAAAAATTCCAGAGAAAAATATATTAATAAATATAAAAAACTCGCCATCCAAGAAATGGAGCGAGCGGGTGTTCCAGCGAGTATCAAACTCGCTCAAGGAATCCTAGAATCTAACGCAGGGCAAAGTACCCTAGCCCGAAAAGCAAAAAATCACTTTGGAATGAAATGCGGTTCGCAGTGGCGTGGAGATACTTATTATCTAGAAGACGATGATTATAACGATGCTGGAAAACTGATCAAATCCTGTTTTCGAGTATATAAAAAAGATAAAGAATCATATATTGCTCATTCGGAGTTTTTACGAGATCCGAGGAAGCGCTATCGGTACGGTGATTTATTCAAATTAAATCCCCGTGACTATAAAGCCTGGGCACATGAACTCAAAGCGGCTGGCTATGCCACCAGTCCAACCTATGCGCAAAAACTGATCGGAATTATTGAGACTTACAAACTATACCAGTACGATCGGAAAGCAGCACCCGAAGTAGATCTACCCAACGATGACCGATATCCAGATCAACCAATCGAAGAAGAAATCGCGGCCGAAGAAGTAAATGATAATTCCGGACTCTTATATTTGAATGATGTAAAAATGATTCTGGCAGAAAAAAATGATACGCCGTTAGAGATTGCTAATAGAACAGGTGTTAAGACCAGTCGCATCTTAAAATATAATGATAAACTGACACGAATCACTCAGGATATAACGCCTAATTCCCGGGTCTATCTCCAACGCAAACGCAACGGTTACCGCGGTAAAAAGAAATATCATCAAGTTCGTGAAGGAGAAACTATCTACTATCTTTCGCAAATATATGGGGTCAAAGTCAAAAAACTGCGAAAGAGAAACCGAATTTCGGAAGGTCGCGAACCCGCAGTAGGAAGCCTAATCAAATTACGAGGATGGAAAGTCAGTAAAAATAAAGCCCCAAAAACAATCCGAAACTCCAACGTTCCTGAAAAAGATTATATCGATCCTAAAAAGGACGAACGTCCACCGAAGAATCAAGACACCAATCCTTCTACTCCTAAGATTGAGCCCGAAGATCCAGTCGAAAGTGATGAGGT
>CAZYAC010000413.1:0-3521 GCA_964645475.1 uncultured Saprospiraceae bacterium
AATATTGGACAATGGATATTCGACATTGAATATTTCTTTAGATTTTTGCTATCTTTAAACAAATCAATTTTTTCATTATGAATGTAGAACAGAATATGGAGCGAGATCTGGCGAAGCAGTATCTACTCAATACCAAAGAACATATTTTTTTAACTGGACGAGCAGGTTCTGGGAAGACCACCTTGTTGCAGGAAGTCATCAAAGCTACTGATAAAAATACCGTCGTCGTGGCACCAACGGGTGTGGCAGCGATCAACGCAGGTGGAGTGACGATCCATTCTTTTTTTCAATTACCGCCTTCTAATTTTTTACCAACTGACGGCGTCTTTTTAGGAGAGGCATATACGAATCGTTCGATTTTAAAACAACATTTAAAAGTAAACGAAGACAAGCGCCGATTGATTCAAGAATTGGAAATGCTGGTCATTGATGAGATTAGTATGGTCCGAGCGGATTTGCTGGATGCGATTGATTTTACTTTGCGTTATTTGCGGGGTAGTACGCAGCCTTTTGGAGAAGTACAGGTGGTCATGGTCGGTGATTTGTATCAATTGCCGCCGGTAGTCAAAGACCAAGAATGGTCTGCTTTTAAAGACTATTATAAAACCCCCTATTTTTTCGGTTCTTTAGTTTGGAAACAAGCGAAGATGATTCCGTTGGAATTAAAAAAAGTGTATCGGCAAAAAGACCAAGAATTCTTAGATGTTTTAAATAATATCCGAGATGGCCAGCCTCGACCGGAAGATTTAGATCTTCTAAATACTCGTCATAACCCTGCTGAAGAAGAAAGCAGTGCAGCCATTTTGCTCACCACCCATAATCGAAAAGCGGACCGTGTCAACCAAGAAAAATTGGAAGCGATTAAAAGCTCTAAATTGGTTTTTGAGGCCAAAGTATCTGGAAAATTTAACGAAGGCGCTTATCCTGCAGCGGAAAAATTGATTCTGAAAAAAGGGGCCAAAATAATGTTTATTCGGAATGACCGAGAACAACGTTACTACAATGGTAAACTGGCTGAAGTGGTCAGCTATGATTCGGTTTTGCAAAAACTAAAAGTAAAATTTCAAGACGACAATACGACTTGCTGGATTGAAAAAGCCGTCTGGGAAAAGATTAAATACGGAACGGAAGATAGTGGTGCGATTAAGCAGGAAGTAACAGGTTCGTTTACGCAATTTCCGGTACGATTGGCTTGGGCGGTAACCGTGCATAAGAGTCAAGGACTAACGTTGGAAGCAGTTCGGTTGGATTTGGAAAGCAGCTTTGCGGCGGGTCAAACCTATGTGGCACTGAGTCGGTGTACTACCTTAGAAGGATTGATTATGACGAGTAAAATCGAGGCACACCACGTGATTATCGATCAGCGGATTCGAAGGTTTTATGCAGGATTTCCGGAATTGGACCGTATTGCCGAAAAACTTCCAATTGCCGAAAAAGCATATGCGCTCTATCGAATTCAGCGTAGATTTAAGCTGTTTAGTTTATTGATCAATTTACAGAAATGGAAAAAGTATGTAGACAAAAGTGGTTTCTCCGAGAAAAAGGAATATACCGATGTGATCGATGAAATTCATAACATACTATTCAAGTTAAAAGATACCTCAATGGATTTTCAAAAGCATCTGCAAAATTGGTCGGCACAAAGTATGACTGACGACAAGATGCTGGACCATTTGTTGGATCGTTCAGATAAAGCAATTGTTTATTTTACGAATACCTTATTTGATGGAATGGTAAAACCGCTTCATCAGCACATCTCTGATATCCAGCATAAAGCAAAGGTTAAAAAATATCTTGGACTGGCGGTTAAACTCTACGACGAAATCTGGCGAAAGATAGAACAGCTTTATGGTCTCAGTCTATATGATCAAAAAATTTGTACCGCTGAAAAACAACATAAGAAGACAAATCTGGAAGATTGGAAATCCGCACGAATTCAAACAACCAAAAAGAAAGGAGCTACCTATGAAATTACCCTCGAATTCTTTCGAGAAGGATTGTCTATTCCGGCTATTGCAGAAAAACGGGGACTGACGACTGGAACCATTGAAAGCCATATGACCAAGTGGCTGAAAGCAGGTAAGATAAAAATCACTGAATTATTAGCTGAGGACCGTTTGGAACAATTGGTCGTAGCTAAAAAGAAGATAACAGCCTACGATGGATTTAATGACCTGATCGGCCAAATGAAAATGGATTGTAGCTACAGCGAATTGCGTTGGATTGTTTGGTATACCGAAGAAAGCGAGATAAAAGTTTAGGAGTTGTATAGCAGCTTTACAAAAGAAAAATGTTAAAAAGTATTAAATTTCACAATTATATCAATTTTTACCGTTAAATTTAAGGAACTAAAATAATAGACGAAGTTTAACAATTCCTACGTCTATCATTATTTAATCAACAAAAAAGTAGTTATGAAAAATTTAAGCTTATCTCTTTTACTCCTCGGAGCTATGGCCGTAATCGGTCTGTCCTCTTGTTCTAAAGCCAACGAATGTGATGGCGATTGTGTGTTTTCTGGTCAAGATATCAAAGCTGAAGTGCTTTATTTAAACTGTTTTAGTCAATTTGGATTGATCTTTCCACATCCAAGAGACGAAGGTCGTACGATTGTTGGTGTACCAGCTACTTCTATGAAGAAAGATTATCAGGTAGAAGGAACAAAAGTAACTTTTGATGGTGGTTTTTTCCTAAACGAGTTATCACCGAATCCTGATTTTCCAGATCCAGGTATTTCTATGGAAGATATTTACCAGGTAGAAATCTGGGAGATGTCGGGAAGAGAATAATTCTTTCCAAGAGAATCTAGTAGATAAATCCCCGATTAGTTGCTTTGTGCAATTAATCGGGGATTCTTATTTGATCGTCTGCTTAAGGCTGAAAAAAATATTAAAATAACCACCCATTTAAGGACCATAACTGAAGTAGTCCTAGTACTTTTGTCAGCATAGTTAAAAATCTGTTGAATTATTAAGCATACATGCTTTTCAACAGTTCAACAGTTCAACAAATCAACAATTCAACATTCATGAAAATAACCATTGCTCAACTTAACTTTCTAATTGGAGATTTTACTGGCAACGTCGATAAAATGCTCGAAGCTGTCGAGACTGCAAAAGAAGAAGGTGCAGATATTATTTGTTTTAGCGAATTGGCCACCTGTGGTTATCCACCTCGAGATTTTTTGGAATTTAACGATTTTATCCGTCAGGCGGAAAAGGCGATTAAACGGTTGGCAAAAGCTGCAAAAAAAATTGCCATCGTCGTTGGTTCGCCCGCCCGTAATCCAGTAGTGGAAGGAAAAGATTTATTCAACGCTGCTTACTTTCTAGCGGACGGAAAAATAAAACATGTGGCGCATAAAGCCTTGTTACCTACTTATGATGTCTTTGACGAATACCGTTATTTCGAACCGGGTAATGAGTTCAAGATTGTAAGATATAAAGGTAAACGAATTGCGCTGACCGTCTGCGAAGACATCTGGAATATTGGCAATAAAAATCCACTGTATACAGTCTGTC
>CAZYAC010000414.1:0-3485 GCA_964645475.1 uncultured Saprospiraceae bacterium
TGGACGAATTTGGCGCGAAGCGGGTAATTGATACGCCTATTGCTGAATTAGGTTTTGCAGGTATAGGAGTTGGAGCGGCCATGAATGGCTTACGTCCTATCGTAGAATTTATGACTTGGAATTTTGCGGTTTTAGCTTTTGATCAGATTATTAATAACGCCGCCAAAACCTTGTCCCAATCTGCTGGTCAGTTTAAATGTCCCATCGTTTTTCGAGGACCTTCTGGTTCTGCGGGACAACTTGCCCAACAACACTCTCAGACTTTCGAAAGTTGGATGGCGAATTGCCCCGGACTAAAAGTCATTTCAATTGTAGATCCTTACGATGCTAAAGGTTTGATCAAATCCGCTATTCGTGATGATGATCCAATTTGTTTTATGGAGTCTGAAATGCTCTATGGCTATATGGGAGAAGTTCCAGAAGAAGAATATTTAGTACCCATTGGTAAAGCTCGAGTCCGTCGAGAAGGATCAGATGTTACTTTAGTTACGTATAATAAAATGGTCCTAGTAGCAGAAGAAGCTGCCAAAAAATTAGAAGCAGAAGGAATCTCCGCTGAAGTTATTGACCTACGTACGATTCGTCCTATGGATCACGAAACTATTATCAATTCCGTTAAAAAGACCAACCGAATTGTGGTGATCGACGAATCTTGGCCATTTGCAGGTGTATCAGCCGAAGTAGCTTATATCGTGCAAAAACATGCCTTCGATTATTTGGACGCACCGGTCATCAGAATTAACGCTGCTGATACCAATTTACCTTATGCACCAACTTTTGTGGAAGAATATCTGCCTAATCCTGAAAAGGTTATTAAGGCCGTTAAAGAAGTAATGTATGTAAAACGGTAAAATGCTGTTGGGCTATTTGCCATTAGCAATTGGCTTCTCTGAACCGCGATTGATGGCCCACGAAAGCAGTATTTAGAAAGACACAAAGAAGCATTACGTTGTTACTTTGTGTCTTTTATTATGTAAAAGATTTAACTAGTCAATTATTCGAATTTAGGCGCCAATTTATTTATAACATGCCAGAAGTGCCATTCTTAATTTTTCATTAATTCATTCTTAATTATTTTCAACAATATGACCAACATCACTATCATCGGCGCCGGAACTATGGGCAATGGAATCGCTCACGTTTTTGCTATGAACGGATACAAGGTACAACTAGTAGATATTTCCAAGGAGTCTTTGGAAAAAGCCCTTGCTACCATTGAGAAAAATCTAGGACGAATGGTCCAAAAGGAAAAAATTACAGTTGATGATCAAAGGGAAACCTTAGCTAGGATTACCACCAATTCGGATTTAAAAGCAGCCTGTGCGAACGCAGATTTAGTGGTGGAAGCGGCGACCGAAAATGTAGATTTAAAATTAAAAATATTTAAACAAATAGATGAGGCGGCTCCAGAAGGAGCCATCTTAGCTACCAACACTTCTTCTATTTCTATTACCAAGATAGCAGCGATTACCGGCCGTCCTGAAAAGGTAATTGGCATGCATTTTATGAATCCTGTGCCCATCATGAAATTGGTTGAAGTGATTCGAGGTTATGCGACCACTGATGAAGTAAATGATACCATTGTCGCCATTTCTAAAAAACTAGGAAAAGTACCAACTGAAGCAAATGATTACCCTGGATTTGTGGCCAACCGTATTTTAATTCCTATGATTAATGAAGCCATTTATACTTTACACGAAGGAGTAGCCGGTGTCAAAGAAATTGATACGGTCATGAAATTAGGAATGGCACATCCAATGGGTCCATTGCAATTAGCAGATTTTATTGGATTAGATACCGTTTTAGCGATTTGTCGAGTACTGCATGATGGTTTTGGAAATCCAAAATACGCGCCTTGTCCACTTTTGGTAAACATGGTCATGGCCGGAAAAATGGGACGAAAATCAGGGGAAGGTTTTTATACTTATACTCGAGGAAGCAAGGAAATTGTAGTTTCTAAATCCTTTGCGTAAGGACGGTTTCTAAAATTTTAGTGTACTGAAAAGTTTAGTAAACGTACAATCACTAAAATATAAAAAATTACTTTTAGAGACGTTTACTAAACTATGAATTTACTTTTTGAAAATTTTCGTCTACCCGGAAATCAACGCAAACCGGGAGAACTTTACCTAACCGTATCGGAAGGTAAGGTGATTGATTTGTCCATATATCCACCCATACAGACCAATGAAAATAGGGTAGATTGCCAAGGGTGTTATCTTGCCCCCGGTCTAGTAGATTTACAACTCTACGGGGCAGGTGGTTTGCTTTTTTCAGAAGGTTTTTCAGAAAAGGATTTTCTTGCAATTGATCAATTCCATTTACATGCTGGAACCACCCGTTACTTGATGACGGTACCCACCATGGTACACGAAGATATTTTAAGCGCTATTGCAGCAACAAAAAAAATAATGTCCCAAAAAAATACGGGATGTTTAGGACTTCATCTTGAAGGGCCGTGGTTTAACCTCATACAACGTGGAGGTCATGATCCGACTATTATCCGCTCACCTGATCTAACCAAGATAAAGGAAATTATGGAAGCCGGAAAAGGAGTTCTAAAATTAATCACACTGGCTCCAGAACAATTTACCACCCAAGATTTAGAATGGTTGTTGGCTACTGGAATACCCATCGCTGCTGGACATAGCAATGCTACCGCTATTCAAGCGGAACAGTTTTTTGATAAGGGTGTCCGATTAAGTACGCATTTGTATAACGCTATGTCGGGAATGCATCATCGTAGTCCTGGACTAACTGGTGCCAGCCTCGTAGATGATCGGATTTTTACCACCATTGTGGTAGATGGAAAACATGTCGACTATTCCATGGTGGCGCTGGCTCATCGATTGAAAAAAGACCGACTTTTATTGATATCGGATGCTACTTTTTTTGGTTTAGAAAAAGAAACCTCCTTTTTTTATGGACAGGAGATTATTAAAAAAGAAGGTGCCTATTATAATACCGAAGGTCGATTAATGGGATCAGGGATTTCCTTATTGCAAGCGGTACAAAATATGGTTCGTTATGTGCAAACACCGATTCCAGAAGCGATAAAAATGGCCAGTACTTACCCAGCTCGTTTTCTAGGAGATATAGAACACGGACAGTTAGCTAAAGGAAAAGTGGCTGATTTGCTTTTATTGGATCACCAATTGAATTTAAAACGAATATTTCGGGGCGGTAAAGAAGTAGAATTGGATTAACTTGATGGTTCAGAATCTAAGGCCCTAATACTTAGTTTACTCTTAGAATTGATTAAAAAATTGGATTTGAATCCCTTATTTTCTGCAAAAAACACACAAAATCAAAAGAAATCTGATTATTTTACGTTTAGATATTAACTTTTGATATTATTTGAAGTCAAAGGGCAAAGTCAAATTGAAAAACAAAAATCGCATACTATGTCATATACAGCAGTAAGCCATCAAGAAAAAGAAGATAAACGAAGAGGAGCGATCACTAGTGGTGTGATTCATATTCTC
>CAZYAC010000415.1:0-3450 GCA_964645475.1 uncultured Saprospiraceae bacterium
AGAAAGGTTCGGCGAGTAAGAGTTTGATACTGGTTTTAGAAATGGAGTCGAGCATGGAGTTTAATTAATAATGGATTAATGAAGAATTAATAATGTTGCTTTTGACGTATGAATAAGAACTTTAGGATTTTGAATTTTCTTGAGTTTACCACTCTCTCCAATCATCAAGGTATTCTCCATCTTTATCTAATCCAACGATCCATCCCATATGAGAAAGTACTTCACAAAGACCTTCTCTTTCGTCCGTGTCTATATTACTTTCAATAGCTTCATCCATGTCGATTTTGTTAAAATTAATAACTGACTTTTCAAATAAAAAAAGCAGTTTTTTTTCGGAAGTATCCTCTGGGAGTAAAATTAATTCTTTTCTTAATCTGCTTAATTCTGCCAATAGATGAGGCTCTAGGTCTTCATATACAACCGGAAGAAATTTTTGAAACTCTAATTTACTTAACTCATCTTTTTTCATCATTGTTCCTTTTAATACTAAAATAGAATTAACTGTAATTGATTATACACGCAAGATAGTGCAATTATTTCAAATAATCAACAAATTAGTGATTTTATTTTAAACAATAATCAAAAAAGTGTCACTGAGCAATATTTACTCAATAACACCTTTTCGTTCAGAATATTTGAAATTCTAAAAACTACGCCCCGCCCGCCTCAATAATCGGCTGTGTACCTTGCTCACTACAAAGCACGACTAGTAAATTAGTGACCAGCTTACGTTTATCTTCAGGCGTAAAAGAAACGATCTCTTTATCTTCCAATTGATTGATCGCCATTTCAACCATACCGACGGCCCCTTCGACTATTTCGGTACGAGCAGAAATAATAGCACTTGCCTGCTGGCGTTGGAGCATCGCAGCGGCGATTTCACGCGCATAGCTCAGGTGATTAATTCGGCTTTCCATAATTTCGATACCGGCCTGATCGAGTTTCTCTTGAATCTCAATTTTTAGATTTTCAGCTACTTCTTCGGTATGGGTAATCAGAGAATGTGCATGTTGTTCATTCGCTTCGTAAGGATATTTCATGGCCAATCCACGGAGGGCAGCGACGCTCTGACGGGTAAGAAATTTACCAAAGTCTTCTACATCAAAATAAGCTGCATAAGTATCTTTGATTCTCCAGATAACAATGGCACTAATTTGAATAGGATTACCATTCAAATCATTTACTTTGATCATTTCCGTTTCAAAATCCTGTACCCGTAAACTCGCTCGAATCCGTTTAAAGAAAGGAATCGTCCAGCGGTAACCATCCTGTTTATCTGTACCGATATAACTACCAAAAAACATTTGGATGATCGCTTCATTGGGTTCAATCACATAGAGTCCTCTCGACATAAAAAGCAGGAAGAAAACAGTAGGAATGAGCAAGAGCATATTTTCTGGTCGGTCTATGGCAGTTCCGCTATTAAAAATTTTGGAAGCCATAAAAACAGTAAACACTACTAGTAGCAGAGCAACGATCCAACCGTTTATTGAAAAACCTTTTTTCTCTTTCATAATTTTTTTGCTATTGGCTATTGGCTTTTTGCTATTGGCTTCCCTTAATCGCAACTTCGATTGCAATTGATTTTAGGAATAAAAAATCTAGAAGTCAAAAGTTTTCAAGCACTAGCCGTGAATTATTCTATTCTTCAGCCAAAATACGAATTAAAGATTCGGAGACCAAATAGTCTCGACCAAGGCAGTCAAACTTTAGACTAAATTCCTGAGAAGCTCGTCACGATGAAACTCCAATAAAAAAACCTTTACAGAGTTGAACTCCACAAAGGTTTTTCACAAAATCATTTTCTACAAAAAACAATTTAATCTCTTACCACAGATACAGCCATGTTATCATCAAATTCTCCCAAGATCACCGGAGACTGTCGCAGCCCAGTATAGGATCGAACATTTTGATAAATATAACTGTATAGTTCATCAATCGTTACAATTCCGTCCGTACTCAGATCAGCTTCTCCTCGTAGTCCTCTAATTAAAAAATGACTAAAAACACCTTGTCGTAATCCGCTAGATTCTAGAGAAGTTTCGGTAGATTTGGAAGACAAAATTAAGGCCGTACCTGCTCGAGCTTGGGCTAAGGTCCGATAATACTTATCGAGCGTTTCAGATACGGTACTGCGACTTGCGTACATGCTACCAGAATGACAAGCATCTGCAATACAAATTTTATATTTCGCAGGACTCTTTTCTAATAAAGCATTAATATCTTCGTGTAATAGTTTATTATTATAACCATCAAAGTCAATTGGTAAAAAAGAGCCATTTAAACCGTGACCTGAGAAATATAGCATGACCAAGTCGTTTGGGCCTGCCTTCGAAAAGACATCACTTACGGTAGATTTTATTTTTTCTAGTGTCGCATCTTCGTCGATTAATATTTTTATTTGATCATTATTGAGTGCTCCGCCTTCAGGACTTTTTAAGTGAGCAAAAATCCGGTAAGCATCATCATCAGTGTATTTAAGGGCAGGCATATGTTCGTAGTTAGAAACACCCACCAAAACAGCCCATACTTTTGTATCCGTGTTTTGTCGTATTGTAGCAGTCGAAGTGCTCGTCGTATTTACTGTTTCTGCTTTACCGAGATAAGTTCCATCTTGCCACAAACCGTTTACCTTTGATCCATCGAGCATGAAGAGTGTGCCGTTACCGTTAAAGCTTCCTCTACTCCATTGGCCTTCGTATTTTTCACCATTAGCGTAATAGCAAATGCCTGTTCCTTCGGGAATTTCATTTTTAAATGATCCAACATATTTAGCTGAGCCCCCTTCGTAAATATAAGTACCTATTCCATTTTGACAGTCTCCTTCGATACAACCTTCTTCTGCGGAATTAGCTGGCCTGAGATTTAAAAATTCGCCATCTATCCACTCTCCGTTGGTTTGCGTACCATCGAGATGATAGATGGTTCCCAGGCCGTGAGAATAATTATTTTTAAACCCACCAACATATTTTTCGCCATCAGGATAAAACCAGATGCCTTCTCCGTGCAGCTTTCCATTGTTAAATTCTCCTTCGTATTTGCTACCATCAATATATACGTAGACACCACGTCCTGCTTCACAATTTCCCTGAACACAACCTGACTGCACATCAAATGCAGTAGTGGTTTGGATGTTTCCTTTAGACGCAAAGTCCAAGACTTGACCTTCGGGATTAATCGGTTGTCCTCGTAACCACTGACCTTCTCTCCGCGTACCATCTGGGTAGGTTTTAATCCCATAGCCTTCGGGATATCGTTGTACCCACTGGCCAGTATACTTCGTACCATTGACATAGTCACAGGTTCCTTGTCCATGAATTTCACCATTCTTAAATTGGCCAGTATATTTCGTACCGCTAGGATACACAAAAGTGCCTTTGCCATTAAAACAGTCTCCCTCTACGCACTGGGCATTTGAGGAAAACGAGCATAGGAAAAGAAAAGCTAGTA
>CAZYAC010000416.1:0-3449 GCA_964645475.1 uncultured Saprospiraceae bacterium
CTACCAGCATTTTCCATTCTAGGAATATCTAGTTTATCAGCGATCACGCCAATTTTCTCTAATGCTTCATCAATTTGCTCATGGGTATGTGTAGCCATCAGCGAGAAGCGAATCAAAGAATCTTTTGGTGCTACGGCAGGCGTAATTACTGGATTTACAAAGATACCTTGTTCTTGTAACAATCGTGTCAACATGAAGGTCTTTTCTGTATCTCGTACATAGATCGGAATAATAGGTGTTTCGGAATGTCCGGTATCCAAGCCTAAAGCTTTCAATCCTTTCATTGCGTAGCGGGTGTTGTCCCAAAGTCTTTCAATACGTTCGGGTTCTTGCTGCATTAAATCTAAGGCAGCCACTACAGCTGCGGCATTTCCCGGTGCGATACTGGCACTGAAGATAAGAGAGCGAGCATGGTGTTTAAGAAAGTTAATGGTCTCATTATTAGCTGCGATAAAGCCACCAATTGAAGCAAGGGATTTGCTAAAGGTTCCCATAATTAAATCGACCTCATCTGTCAAACCGAAATGATCTGCGGTTCCTCGTCCCGCCTTCCCTACTACCCCCAATCCGTGTGCATCATCGACCATGATATTGGCACCGTATTTTTTTGCTAGTTTGACAATCTCATCTAGCTTAGCAATATCTCCTTCCATACTAAAAACACCATCTACGGCAATTAGATTCAGGCCTTCTACGTCTTGATGTCGCTGTAGCATTTTTTCCAACGATTCCATATCGTTGTGTCGATATTTAAGTGGACGAGCAAAAGACAATCTTGCACCATCGATGATACAAGCGTGATCTAATTCATCCAAGATGATATTATCCTTACGGGAAGTTACCGAAGAAAGTACACCGAGATTTACTTGGTATCCTGTGGAAAAAACAAGGGCTCCTTCTTTGCCAACAAAATTAGCGAGTTTCTCTTCCAGTTCAATGTGTAGATCTAGGGTTCCGTTCAAGAAACGAGACCCAGCACAACCGGAACCGTATTTTTTGATAGCCGCTATTGACGCTTCTTTTAGTTTTGGATGGTTGGTTAATCCTAAATAAGAATTTGAACCAAACATCAATACTTTTTTGCCGTCGATGATCACTTCGGTATCCTGCTCAGATTGAATCATTCTGAAGTAAGGATAGACACCGGCAGCTTTGGCTTTCTGTGGCGCATCGTACCGCGCCATGCGAGAGGTTAATTTATTCATATCTTAAAGCAATAGTTTTTTATAGTTATAGTACCATTCACGGGCGCGAGTTCTTAAAAGACCTTCGACGATCAGGATGGTTGCAACAGCCGTTAGCCCTCCTGCTAATACATCCACAAAATAATGGTGGTTGGTATAAACAGCGGCTAGCCAGATGCCGATGATGGTTAAAAAGAAAAAACACGCAGCGGGGTATAATTTCTTTTTTATGGCAAAATAAGTAGTCAGTAATGGGAAGGCAGAATGCATCGAAGGGATTGCCGCAAAAACATTTCCGTTTTTCTCATACATGCCTTTAAAAATATCTAGTCCAACGAATTCGTCAAACTTTAGCAGTCCGGCCGCTTGTCCGGGAATATTAAATTTTTCTACGTCCAAGCCGTACATTTCTACGTACCAAGGTGGAGCTGCAGGGTAAATATAATAAATTGCGATGGCTAACATATTTACTAGAAAAAATGAAAAAGTGAATTGTAACATCAGCCCTTTATCTCGAAAATATAAATACAGCGCAAACGCAAATGGAACTGGCACCCAAGACAAATAAAATGCTCCACATATCACATCCATAAAGGTGGACTGATGGTTGGCAAAATACTGGTTCGGTGTCAATAACTTTCCTGCTTCCATTATTCCAAACCAAGCCAACTCTAAATTATACGGCTCGGCTACATGAACCGGATTGACTATATAATTTGGATAGACTCGAAGAGAATCGTAAATAAGCCAATAGAGCAAAATCCAAACGAAGCCGTAAAATATTTTCCGACTTACCGGATGGGCAAAGAAGGCAATCCAAAGTACGACCAGCAACATTACATGATCATCTCGTAATTTCATCAATCCTACTACGGCTCCTAAATATAGTATAGTTAACACGGCAGCCACCAAAACATTTTTTGAGGTAAACCGCTGAAACCCTTTATCTTTTTTCAATTCCTCAGACCCTTTGGGAATTGATATTTTCCTTGTTTCCAACCTTCTCCTTTTTTACAAAATTTGATCCTACAATAACATCCCAAACTGGAGAACTTACTCCGTATCCTTTTTCTGGATCTTTAAAATGATGTTTTAAATGATGGGTCTTTAAAGCAATCCACCATTTCCCTTTAAAGTCAAGGTGGTGTAACGCGTAATGCAAGGTGTCATAAAAAATATAGCCGGTGACAAAACCTGCAAAATAAGGATATAATAAATGAATCGGAATAATTGTTTTAAACCCATAATAAAATGCAAATGCCAATGGAATTGAAATCAGGGGAGCCATAACCAATCGATTAGAATCGTTGGGATAATCATGGTGTACACCGTGCAAAAGAAAATGGATTCTTTTCCCAAATTCAGAAGTTGGATGGTAATGAAAAACAAAACGGTGTAGAAAATATTCCGTAAAGCTCCAAGCAATTGCTCCGGCCACAAACATACCCACAGCAGTAAGTAAGCCCGATAATGGATGCAAGGCAGTTAGATACAAGAAATACGCAACCACAGGTCCGAAAACTACAATCGGTGTTAGATAATGTACGTGCGTAAATTTTTCCAAAAAATCACTTTCAAACAAGCGAACTGACTCATCTTTATTGGAAATAAATAATTTTTTCATCTTAGGGTATTTACACTGGCAAAAAACAATATAATCTATTTCTTAACAGCCCTTAAATTAGTTGCTACTAAACGCTGAAGCGGTAGCATTCTGAGTAGAAGATTTACCAACTTCCACGACTACTCTATCTTTACCATTCTCTCTCGTCACTCTGGAAAAGAGCGAATATTTTGGATTAAAAATAAATTCTAACCATAATTTAAACCAAGAATTATGCGATCGTAAGTTATCGTAATATTCAGGAGCCATGGCTTTTAGTTTCTTAATATTCGTCCAAGGAATAGCAGGAAAATCGTGGTGTTCCACGTGGTAACCGATATTCATCGAAATATTATTTAACGGACCATAATAACTATGTGTCTCTTGTGCTCCATCGAGCGTATAATGCTCTTGTACCCAACGTGCACCCAAGGGATGTAAACCGAGTGAAAAGAACATAGATCCTACCATATATACAATCGCATTCCAACCAAAAAAGTAAATCATCACTATGTCAACCACGACGGCACATGCGATGTTGATCATGACCCACTTAGTAAAGGTGCTAACATTTTCTACTCGATAAGCACGTCCAATTTGAAAGACCGGAAAGAATAATAACCATAAGGATTTTCTCCACCAAGAATTACCAACCAATTTTG
>CAZYAC010000417.1:0-3407 GCA_964645475.1 uncultured Saprospiraceae bacterium
GCACGACCTACGAACCGATGTCGTTTGTAGCTGGTGACGAATGGCAAACGACCATCGCAGATCCTACCAATGAGTTTTTTACGATTGCAGTCGGAACGGTTTGTGGGGCGCAGGCTCCGGTGTTGGCTAAATAAGAAAAGGTTAATAATTTTCGATTATTAGTTTTTCTACAAATCTACTTTTGTTTCCTCTTCTCCACCATTCCCAAGAATAAATCCGAACCCAAAATCCAATTCAAAATCTTTTTCCGTTTCTTGAAAAGAGCCAAAAGATTCAGAATCTGGATTTGAATATCCGAGCTCTGCATTTACAAAGATATAATCACTTATGTAATAATCTATCCCCGTAAATCCTCTAAAGATGTTGAAGACATTCCTAAATTCTCCAGAAAAATTTGACATCCTATGTTCATAACCAACACCGCCATAAATTTTAGCAGGGCCTAAAAAATATTGCAAGGAAGTATTGAGGGTGTTTATAAAAAGACTTGGATTATTAATTATTTCATGCCCTATCCCACTCACGCTTACTTCACTAATAAAATCAAAATTCCAGAACAACCGATTTGATAAATCCAAGTAATAAGATGCACCCAATGAAAGACTTACTGGATTACGACGTAAATCATCAGAAGGTCGATAAGCATATTCGCCAAAAATATTGAAGCGATCCGTCAAAAAATATCTAATATTTAGAGCTAAATCTAATGATTCATCCTCTTGTTCATAAAATTGTTTCATAGAGCTCAATTGGGTGGAACTAATAATATTTCCTTTTTTAAGAATTCGCTCTGGAAGTGCTAATGTTTTTTTTGAAAACTTACCGTTAAAAAATAATTTTAGACCAAGATCAAAATTCAATCTATTATCATCTATTAAAAAATCCCCTTGATTAATAGCGTTGAAAATTATTAATCCTTCCAAAGCAATATTAGGTCGAATAAAATAATCGAACCCCATTCCTGTTCTAAGTCGATAACCAAAAAGAGCATTAATTGGTAATAGATCTGATCCATAAGCTAATTCAACTCTATTCTCTAGACTAGCAAAGGGCACAAAACGACCAGTAGCAAAATAATATCGTGATATTTGATTAATCTGAAAAGTATTAAAAGGAATGCTTGATATCGAGTTAAAAAACTGATCAATATTGGTAAAATTATAAGAAATATTACCCCCAAACATTAAACGGTTGTTCACCATTCGAAGATAGGTAAGGTCTAAATTTGTTGTAAAACTAGGTCCATAATCTTGCCTTGCCGTGAAAACATTCGCTACACGAACATCTAATTGATAATCTCCTTTTTTTAATTGTGCTTCGGCAGACTCATAGGTAATAAGACATAAAAATATCACACCGATTAAGCGGATACAAAGTTTTAGAAAATTCATAATTAATTTGTATTTCCTTAAAAATAGCTCTTATCTCTAACAATATATAGTTCATTATCTAACAAATTATAATTTTTAACATAGCAATATCTTTATGTAAATTACGTTTAACTGCTCTAAATTTTCGCAAGACATCTGGGTTATTAATTGAAATTGAATTGAATTTAAATCTTTATAACCCTTCCTATTTCTTTCAAATAATCCTCTACTCCGTCCATCGCTTCCTCCACCGATCCAGCAGCATCCAACACCGTATACACTTCCCGTAACCCCAACACTTCTTTTTCTTTAGCAGATAATTTCGATGCACCCACCACCGCAATCAGCGGTTTTTTATACTGCCGACAAAGCGCTGCTACCCCATCAACCACTTTTCCATCCAAGGAAGTTTTGTCTAACTGTCCCTCTCCTGTAATCACCAAATCGGCGGCGGCGATCTGGCTTTCTAGATCGGTTCTTTTTTTAATAAACTCAAATCCATTGGTGATTTCTGCTCCGAAAAGTCCTGCTAGTCCTGCCGCAATTCCTCCGGTAGCACCACCTCCAACTAGGTTGGAAATAGATCGTCCGGTATGCGTTTCGATGAGATTGGCTACATGGCGCAATCCTTGATCGAGCAAATGAATCTCTTCTTCCGTTGCTCCTTTTTGACGGGCAAAAACATGGGCTGCACCATTAGGGCCATAGAGTGGATTAGATACATCACAAAGAATTTTTAAATGATATATTTTAACCGCTTCTTGCCTGTCAAGGGTCCCAATATCTAAGAGATTTCCTCCGGCAGGAATTATTGCCTTTTTATTTTTATCAAAAAAACGAACGCCCAATTCGTGTGCGATACCCAAACCCGCATCGGTGGTACAACTACCGCCAAGACCTAGCACCAAATTCCTAGCACCATTGTCCAAGGCTGCGCGCATCATTCGTCCCGTACCGAGTGTGGTGGAATGCAAGGGTTGCCGTTCTTCTTCTTTCAAGAGCGTAATTCCAGAGGCTGCCGCCAATTCAAAATAAGCGGTATCTCCATTTTTTAGGTAAGGAGCAGTAATGGGACGACCTAATGGATCGATCGTTTTTTGGTAACTAAAAGGAAGGTCTAACGCCTGTTTTAAAACCGCCAGGGTGCCATCACCTCCGTCGGCTAAGGGAAGAACGATGGTCGTAATTTTTGGATGCTTTTTTTTCAAGCCTTTGGCCAAAGCCGTATTGACACCAAGACTATCCAAAGAACCTTTAAATTTATCACAAGCGAGCAATATCTTCACTAAGCTATTTTTTAAAATTCTATAGGGTAACTATTCAGCATCAAAACATTTTTGCCACTAAGGCACAAAGATCACTAAGTTTTTCTTCAGATGTAATTATAAATTTAATTATTCTTTGTGATCTTATTTTATGTTGAAGTTGTTTAAAAAAATGATGGAAAAGCATAGCTGAATAATATTATTCCAATGGCAAACAGAATAAGGGTAATAACTTTTCCAGCATCAATATCAAAGTTAAATTCTCCAATCGTCATTTCTGTAGATTTTGTCGAAGGATTGGTTACTGCGCTTACGGCCACAGAGAAAAACAACGTAACCACCGCTCCGATAGCATTCCACCAAAACCAAAATATCTCTGGACAATACAACCAAAGATAAACGTTGACTAATACACCTGCTAATAAGCCAACATTGGCTCCGATATAATTGGTTCGTCGAAGTCCAATAGCAGCAATAAAGGTCGCGAAGATCGGCCCGTAAAAAACAGAGCCAATTTTATTGATTGCTTCGATGACCGTAGCAGCAATGTCTCCCGTAAAAAATGCCAAGACAATACAAACTATGCCCCAAAACAGCGCCGCGTATTTCGAATATTGAACATATTGCTCATCGGGAAGTTGTTTGTCGCGATTGAAAAAATCTTCTACCGTCGCAGCGCTTAATGAGTTGATGGTAGAACTTAAGGAAGACATCGCCGCAGAAAAAATCGCAATCATCAGGATACCAATAATTCCATGTGGTAGATATTCTC
>CAZYAC010000418.1:0-3390 GCA_964645475.1 uncultured Saprospiraceae bacterium
CGATCATTGATGGTATCCGACTTTGTAAAGCAAAAAGGTATCGTTATCTAACCAATAATATGGAGGATCTAGAAAAACAACTCATCGCCGCTAAGGATGCTCGAAGAAGAATGATTGCCACAGATGGCGTTTTTAGTATGGATGGCACGATTGCCCAAATTGATAAAATCTGTGATCTAGCGGAAAAATATGATGCGATGGTAATGGTAGACGAATGCCACTCTACTGGTTTTGTCGGTAAGACAGGACGGGGTACGCACGAATATCGAAATGCGATGGGTCGAGTGGATATTATCACTGGCACTTACGGCAAAGCATTGGGTGGCGCAAGTGGTGGATTTACGGCTGCTCGCAAAGAAATTGTAGAAATTCTCCGACAAAAATCTCGGCCTTATTTATTTTCAAATACACTGGCACCTGCCATCGTTGGGGCCGCCATTAAAGTACTCGATTTACTAGAGTCTTCCACTGCCCTTCGTGATAAGCTAGAAGAAAACACTGGATATTTTCGATCAGAAATGACGACTGCTGGATTTGATATTATCCCGGGAGATCACCCTATTGTTCCGATCATGTTATACGATGCAAAATTATCGCAAACTTTTGCCTCGAAATTACTAGACGAAGGAATTTATGTAATTGGTTTCTTTTATCCCGTGGTACCAAAAGAGCAGGCTCGGATACGCGTGCAAATTTCTGCAGGGCATGACCGAAAGCATCTCGAACATGCGGTTCGAGCTTTTACCAAAATCGGAAAGGAATTGGGCGTTATAAAATAAACAAGATTGGAACGACCTTAGAGCGTGTATTAACAGCATTCAGAAAAAACAAAGAAGGCAACGTCGGATTCCTCCGCTACCTTCCCGTAAAACCCTATATTCTTTCAATGCTGTTAAGAGCTTGTTTAACAACACTGGTTGTTAGTATTATCAGTAAAAAATAAAAAAGTAAAGTATTTGTTGCTCTTTGGTTATTAAAGACGGAAAGCGCCCTGGAGATTGATAGCTAAAATGGAAAGATCATTTTTCTTACCCTAGCAATAATTCAGATTGGTTCTATTCAAAAATACCGTTAATAAAGATAAAAAACAAATATTACATAAATTTTTAATATAATTAAGTCGAAAGTCATCCCTCAAATGGACTTTCGGCTTATTTTTTTATAAAAGCAATGTAAAATTTATCGACTATTTTAGAATTTTCGCGGTCTTAAGACCTTGTTCTAGACGTTTTAAATGCAATGGAAAGTCTTTGATTGCATCAATTGATTGGGTATGATATTTTTTGAAGCTACCATCTACTACGGTCGCTTTATTGGTGGCAGCGTTTAATTTAGAGAGAAGACCGATCAATTTATTAAAATCTTGTGTGTCCATGATTGAAATATTATTGGGTGATTAAATTTGGATGAATAATGTGTTTCTAAATAATTAGACTGATTGGGGTCAATTAGTCATTCTCAAAGCTTATTCTTTAGAAGTGTGTAGTATTATTGTAAGTAAGTAGAAAAGGTTATCTAAGGGTAGAATCGCTTGCGGATAATGAATTTAACCTAAAATACAAAAAATTTGTGAATTAAGCAATAAGCAGTACAAAAATATATTTAATTTATTTTTTTCGAATTTTTATTCTGTATAAAAAATCAATTTTGAAAGATTGTATCTTAAAGCTTAATTGAATAACGTGATTGGTTAATGATTGTTACAAGAATTATGATAATTTTTCGACCATTACTTACGAATCATCTTTGGTATTTCTTTGATAACCATGCTCATCGTTCCTCGTATATATTCCTCAAAAAGGATCATTTTCCCACTAGAAAGTGTAGCTACTATTTCATCGGTATAGTGCCGGACCGTAATGAGTTCTAGGTTGCGATCAACAACCAGTTTAAAATCTTTCTCCAATTCTGGGATCAGCCGTGCCAAGCGTTCAGAGCGTTCCGTCACACACACGGTAAAGCTGATAGCCATGTTTTGCATCATGTTGATCTTTATTCGGTATTTATCAAACTGTTGAAAAAGAAAACCCAGATGGCGTTCTGTCACGAATGAAAAATCACGCGTAGAAATGTGTAGCAAAACCTGATTCGGTTCCACTACCACCACCGGAGGATAGGTGACATTTACATCCGTAGTAATCATGGTTCCCTCTCCTAGTGGATCAACGAATGACTTTACATACAAAGGAATATTTTTATTCTCTAAAGGTTTGATCGTTTTAGGATGGATAACTTTTGCACCGTAATAAGTCATCTCAATGGCTTCTTTGTAAGAAAGCCGATCAATCTTTTGAACATTTTCAAAGAGTCGAGGATCTCCCGTAAGAATACCTGGAACATCCTTCCAAATACTCACGCTCTCGGCGTCGAGTTGATAAGCGAATATAGCAGCAGAATAATCTGAGCCTTCTCTTCCTAAAGTGGTAGTAAAATTCTCTTGCGTTCCACCAATAAAGCCTTGCGTAATTACTAGATCATTTTTTGCGAAAAGACTTGGAAGTTTTTGCTGACAAAGCGTGCCCGTAGTTTCCCAATTCACTCTACCCTCTCGAAAAGTATCATCCGTCCGAATGACGTCCCGTGCATCAAGCCACGTGGCAGATCGTTCTTCTTGAACTAGAAAAGCTGTCAGCATCCGCGTGGACGCCATCTCTCCAATCGACACAATCTGATCATATATATAATCATAGCTATCTTGCTGATCCTCCTCAATTACCCATTCAATTTCTACGAAAGTATCATTCAGTAAAGAAAAAATAGAATGCTCAGTACCGAATAATTCCTGCGCTACCTGATAATGTGTCTGTTTTACTTCTTCTAATAAAGCAAACGCATCTTCTGTTTTCTTTGTGTAGGCCGTGACCACTTTTTCCAGCGCATTGGTTGTTTTTCCCATCGCAGAAACAACAATCAGGATTTTTTCTTCGGGATATTTTTTTAGAATATTGGCAACATTACGGATAGCATCCGCATCTCGTACAGAGGCTCCTCCGAATTTAAATACTTTCGTAGTTTTCATCATAATAAGTTCATTTGAAAATTGGGGACAAAGGTAGTAAAAACAGATTGCTTCTGGCTATTTGCCGCTTGCTTCTTGCTCTCTTAAGTAATGCGATAACGAAATGACAAGCGTCAAAGTGCAAAATCTCAAACTACTGATTACTATTCATATTGTAAAATCAGAAGGCATTGAAACTGCTGATCTAGAAATTTGTGATCGCAAACCATATTTTTCAGAAGTAGGTAATTCCTCTAATAATTTATAGACAAGCCCTATTATCTCCATTCCTAAATTCCAACAGTATATTTTTTTAAAATCTCTCATAGTTTTAATAAAGAAAAACGAGTGAAGAATTTGTTTTCGGCTCCTTGCTTTTTAAGCTATTCAAA
>CAZYAC010000419.1:0-3300 GCA_964645475.1 uncultured Saprospiraceae bacterium
TCATTGTCAATTACAATGTAAAATATTTTTTAGAACAAGCGCTCCTTTCTGTCGTAAGAGCTTCTGCTGGTTTATCCGTTGAAATTTTTGTGGTTGATAATAATTCCGTGGACGATTCTGTTCCGATGGTTCGGCAAAAATTTCCGCAGGTTCACCTAATTGCTAATTCCGGTAATCCTGGATTTTCGGTGGCGAATAATCAGGCCATTCGACAAGCCAAAGGAAAACATGTATTACTGCTTAACCCTGACACGGTAGTCGAAGAAAACACTTTTAAAGTCTGTCTTGATTTTATGGATCAACATCCTCAAGCAGGAGGACTGGGTGTGAAGATGATTGATGGTTCTGGTAATTTTCTTCCTGAATCTAAAAGAGGGTTTCCATCTCCTTTTGTGGCATTTTGTAAGACGTTTGGTCTATCTAGCTTATTCCCAAAGTCGAAAACATTTAATCGGTATCATCTTGGTTTTTTGGATCAAAATGAAAATCATGAAGTAGAAGTCTTAGCAGGCGCATTTATGTTATTGCGTCGTAGTGTATTGGATGAAGTAGGACTTCTAGACGAAGCATTTTTTATGTACGGAGAAGACATTGATTTGTCTTACCGAATCGTTAAGGGTGGTTATAAAAATTATTATTTAGCGGATACTAGAATTATTCATTACAAGGGAGAAAGTACAAAAAAAGGGAGTCTGAATTATGTAAAGACGTTTTATAACGCCATGATTATTTTTGCGCGTAAACATTTTCAAGGAGAGCGAGCTTGGCTGTATATTTTGATGTTGAAGCTGGCCATTTATTTTCGAGCTGGAATTACTTTGGTAGGGAATTTTATAAAAAAATCTTATCTCCCTTTACTGGACGCATTGGTCATCGGTGCTGGTTTGATATACCTTAAAAAATTCTGGGCAACCTATTATTTTAAAGCACCCGATTATTATGACAATTCGTTTTTGTACGTAAATATTCCGCTTTACATCATCATCTGGTTGACGACGGCTTACTTTAGTGGCGCCTATGATCGTAAAAATAATATCAAACAATTGGTTCGTGGATTACTAGTTGGAACCTTTATCCTTGCTGCTGTTTATGGTTTCTTAGACCTCGAATATCGATCTTCTCGAATACTAATTATCTTAGGTGCAATCTGGGCGATATTGTCTACCGTAAGTCTGCGGTTTATACAACACTTTATTACACACCGCAACTTTAAACTCGATAATACGGAGACTCAAAATATGGTCATCGTTGGAGCAATAGGGGAGAGTGAAAGAGTACAAACACTCGTTCATCAATCGGGTGCAAGAAAAAATTTTATTGGCACCGTTGCACCCGAAGGAGCAGATGACCAACCAGAAATTTACCTAAGCGCTTTAGTACAACTGGATGAGGTAGTGCACATTTATAAAGTTAATGAAATTATTTTTTGCTCTGAAAATATCAGTGCACAAGATATCATGGAATGGATGACTCGACTGGGACCAAAGATTAGTTATAAGATTGTTCCAAAAGAAAGTTTAAGTATCATCGGCAGTAGTTCCAAAAATAGTGCTGGCGAACTTTATACCATTGACATCCAATTTAATATCGCAGACTTTCGTTACCGTAGAAGCAAAAGAGTAATGGATATACTGCTAGCAATCAGCGGGCTAATATTATCTCCTATTTTGATTTTTGGGATAAAAAATCCGATTGGTTTTTTAAGAAATTGTGCAGAAATTTTTTTGAATAAAAAAAGTTGGGTAGGATATCATCCTCAAAAAGAGAACAAAATTCTTTTACCAAAAATAAAACCTGGAGTGGTTACGCCGGTGGATGAACTAACCGTTTCTGGAATTAACGAACCAACGATCCGACGACTCAATTTTTTTTACGCAAAAGATTATATGATCTCTAGAGATATTGATATTTTATTAAGTGCTTTTCGTAAATTGGGCAGATAAGGAATGAGTTATTGATATATTGGAATACGAGGTTTGCTAAGAACGCATCTTTTTTAGAAATTTGCTATTTGCTTCACTTGACTGCGATTAAAGAGGGCAAGTAAGTAGCGAACAGCGAGAAGCAAAAAATTTGGAAGATGTAATCAATTTCATTTTTAACCTCTATTTCCTAAAATACAAAACCATGCGCGAAACTATTCAGGAATTAGCGAAATCCTATCACGAAGATCTGATTAAGATCCGACGCCATTTGCACCAAAATCCAGAACTATCTTTTCAAGAAAAAAAGACCGGTAAGTTCATTGCTGCCCAATTAAAGAAAATGGGTATAAAGCATAAGCATGGTTGCGCTGAAAATGGAGTAGTGGCGATTATCAAAGGTCAGCGAAAAAATAAAAATATCATTGCACTGCGGGCAGACATGGATGCATTGCCTATCCAAGAAACCAATGACGTTCCTTATCGCTCCAAACGACCCGGTATCATGCACGCCTGTGGACACGATGTGCATACGACCAGCCTTTTAGGGACGGCCCGGATTCTGGAAAAAATTAAAGACCAATTTGGTGGAACCATTAAACTAATTTTTCAGCCAGGGGAAGAGCAACTACCTGGAGGTGCTTCTATCATGATCAAAGAAGGTGTGCTGAAAAATCCGTCGCCCCAAAAAATATTTGGACAACACGTTCATCCTCCCTTAGCTGCTGGTAAGGTTGGTTTTTGTCCAGGGATGTACATGGCGTCAGCCGATGAATTATTTTTAAAAGTAACCGGAAAAGGGGGGCATGGTGCTTTACCACAAAACTGTGTAGATCCTATTTTAATCACAGCTCATCTGATTACCGCCTTGCAACAAGTCGTAAGCCGGATGTCTAATCCTACGACTCCGAGTGTACTAACTTTTGGAAAAATAGCCTCTGATGGTGGTGCCACCAATATCATTCCCAACGAAGTAAATTTGCAAGGTACTTTCAGAACGATGAACGAAAAATGGAGAAAAGAAGCGCACCGAAAATTAAAAAAACTGGTCGCCAATTTGGCTAAAAGTATGGGCGGTTCTGCTGAACTGGAAATCAGAGTCGGATACCCATTTTTAAATAATAATATTCCATTGACCCTCAACGCCAAAGATCACGCCATCGAATATCTGGGTAAACAAAACGTGGTCGATCTGCCCATTAGAATGACTTCCGAAGATTTTGCTTGGTATTCTCAAGAAATCCCTGGATGTTTTTATCGTCTAGGAACTGGCAACAAAAAGAGAGGAATCACCGCTCCGGTTCATACTTCTACTTTTGATGTCGATGAAAAAAGCTTAATGACGGGAAGTGGGTTAATGGCTTGGTTGGCAATTCGG
>CAZYAC010000420.1:0-3298 GCA_964645475.1 uncultured Saprospiraceae bacterium
CCAAAATAGAGGGATCAATCGATCCACCAGGACCAGCTACACCTCCCCAAATTCCACTCCCAGCACCAGGATTGGCAGTGAGAAAAATAGGATCGTTGGCAGAACAAATAAGATCAGGATCTGGTATATCAATAGTTGGTAATGGTGTTATTTCAATAATTATATCTGTAGAAGTATTATCACAATCATTATCTGTTGCGATAAGTCGATAGGTCAGTGTACCGGTAAATCCTACTGGTGGTGTAACTGTCGGAAAAGGATTGGTAGGATCAGAGAGATAAGCATCTGCTCCGTTATCTCCTTCCCATTGGTAAGTTACATTCCCCGTTGCGCCAAGTACGCTACTATTTAAGTTGATTGGGCCTGAATTTTCACATGCTTGGGTGATAGGTGTAGTTGCATCTACCATGAGAGCACAAAAGGGATTAGCATTACAATCTAAAAAAGGAGCTCCAGGTCCTCCAAGATCAATTTGAATAGTAGTATTTCCAATAACTCTATCTATATAGAGGAAATACCCTTCGCCAGGATTAACTGTTAAACTAATTGGAGCAGATGTTACCTGATTAAGACATGGGGAAGGGGTACCTAAAATATCACAAGTTACATTCGGACCATATACTCCTAAATCAAAAGTAATATTTCCTCCTCCAAAAGAGGATATGGTAAAATTAAAATTTGTGTTTGCGGGCATATTATCAGCAAACTCAAAATAAAACCAACTAGAAGGACCTATTTCATCAAATAAACACCCACCAAGATTCTCACTTACTGCACCAGTTCCAGAAGGATTAAGTTCAAAAATATTGGAAGTAGGACAAATGGGAATAAAATCAACACAATCAGGAAAAGCTTGTTCTTGTCCAAAAGTAAAGTTAAAATTAAATAAGAGCATTAGAATACTCAGTAGGTGTAAAATTACTTTTTTCATAAAAAATTGTTATTTCTTCTTTACAGCTTTAAATAAGCTAAATATAGATACTCGATTTATGGTCGACGTACCAGTTTAGTTCTAGGATAGTATAATTAACGTGGAAAGCAAGATGTAAATATCAAAGAGATTGTGATAAAGAAATGATTTGGGGTAATCATTAATTTCAGCCTAAAAGTAGTAAAAAAATTAATGATTATTACTAATGAAAAAACGAAAAGACGCCAACGTTACAATTACTAAGACGCTAATCATTACGAATGTTGTTTAAAAACTCCCAAATTCCCTAAGAATTGATAAAATTATCCAACCTGCCTGCCGGCAGGCTCATCGCCTTTTTAGCAGCCCGTCTCTACGGGTTCTCTAATCTGCATTAGCTTATAATAGCGTAACTATGCAATCAAAAAAGAGGCTCGATTTGAAAAATTTCCCCTAATTCTCGACTGCTTTTGGAATTATTAAACAACTTCTACATTAGTTTAGAAATTATAACTATAAAGATATTGGGAAGAATAGTAAAAAGCAATAAGGGATGAAAGATAAGTAGACATAAAAGTTGCTCAAGTACGAACGACCTCCTGAAAATTGATAAAATCATCCTATTTGTCGCCTTTCTAGTCTAGTTGTAAAAAAATATACTCAAAAAAAGCTCAATCAGAATTGGTATTCCTACTAGATGTTTTTGAAATTGTTGAACAACTTCTTATTAAACGATATCAACTAAGAATTTTCGAGCATTCGCAATCGCACTGTCTAGTCCATTAATATCAGAACCTCCAGCCGTGGCAAAAAACGCCTGACCGCCACCGCCACCTTTTATTTCTTTGGCGAGCTCACGAATAATATTTCCAGCGTGTAGACTTTTCTCTTTGGTCAACTGTTCACTTATTGCCACTGTCAATTGTGGTTTACCATTGACTTCCGCACCGAATACAATCAGTGCATTACCCAATTCTTTTTCGAGTTGATATGCCAAAGTCTTGATGGCTTTTGCATCTCCCAATGGTAAATTAGCAGCTATAAAATGTACATCACTGACGACTTCCATTTGTTTTTTCAAATCATCTTTAAGTCCACCAGCTTGTGCAGCCAACATTTTATCTACCTCTTTTTTAAGATTTTTGTTTTCATCTTGTAACGCTTCAACGTTTTCAGCAGTACGGGTAGGATTTTTAAATAAGGATCGAATTTTATTCAGTTCGGTTAATTCTTTATTAATATGTTTTTCAGCAGTTTCAGCGGTTACCGCTTCTATTCTTCGCACTCCAGCAGCCACGGCAGTTTCGCTAGTGATTTTAAAGTAACCAATCTGTCCGGTTGCTTGGACGTGACAACCTCCACAAAGTTCGCGAGAGTAATCTCGATCAAAAGTAATCATCCGTACCTGCTCACCATATTTTTCTCCAAACAACATCATCGCACCAGCCGCTTGTGCTTCTGCAATAGGAATGGAACGTGATTCTTCTAAGGCAATATTTTCGCGTATTTTTTGGTTAACCATAGTTTCAATCTTTGCCAATTCTTCGTCCGTCAATTTAGCAAAATGAGAAAAATCAAAACGCAAATATTTCTCATTTACCAAAGATCCTTTTTGGCCCACATGATCTCCTAAAACTATGCGCAAAGCAGCGTGTAAAAGATGTGTTGCCGAGTGGTTATTTTCTGTTAATCTACGCTTCTTTGTGTTGATTTCAGCGGTTACGGTTTGATCTATTTTCTCCGGCATTTTTTTGACATAATGAATCACTAAGTCATTTTCTTTTTTGGTATTGATAACGGGTATTTTTTCCTCACCAAAAAACAGTAATCCAGCATCTCCAACCTGTCCTCCACCCTCTGCATAGAAAGGCGTTCGGTCCAATACTACTTGAAATTGATCTCCTTTTTTATCTTTTACGGTACGATATTTCAGTACCCGAGTATCCTCAATTTTCGATTCATCATACCCTAAAAAAGTAACTCCTTGTTCATTGTGTAAAACCGTCCAGTCTCCTACTTCTTTTTCTGCGTCTTTTTTAGCTTTATTACGTTGTATTGCTAGATGTTTTTCAAATCCCTCCTCGTCGATTTCCCAGTTTTTTTCCGCTGCAATCAGCCGCGTCAAATCAATCGGAAAACCATAGGTATCGTACAATTCAAAAGCTGTCAAACCATCCATTTTATTATTTTCGATGGTCAAGTTTTCAATTCGTTTGAGACCACCTTCGAGGGTTCTGAGGAAAGAAGATTCTTCTCCTAAAATAACTTTTGCAACGTAGTCCTGCTGTGCTTTTAATTCTGGAAAAACATCCGAAAATTCATCCGCCAACATTGGAACTAACTGGTGTAATAATGGTTCTTTTACATCCAAAAAAGAATAGTAATATC
>CAZYAC010000421.1:0-3278 GCA_964645475.1 uncultured Saprospiraceae bacterium
CGGAAAATGATTCTACTAAGTTATTACTTTTAAAAAGTAATTCCAAAAAATAGGTGGTTTCTGGTTGAATACCTCGAATATTGAGGGTCAGATCACCAAACATATCGCGCGGAGATGGCTGATACTGTTGCATAAAGGTATCTGCATAGACCAATCCGCTCAGCGCTGTCACAGCACCAGGAAGCAACTGAAAATAATAACTGGTATCTGCCCAAGGATATCGAACAATCAGGTTTTTTCGATCCACACTATCTACTTCTGTTTCCACTGGCAACACGGTCATCAGGGAATCTGCATAAAGTATTATTTTACTAGTATCTACGTTTTGCAATGGATTAGCAAAGGCGAGTTGGAGCGGTTTCAGCGGATTGATATTTACGACGGTAGGGCTAGCCTTTTTCTCTATTAATAATTTATTCTTTTTTAGAAAACTATCCCGTTCCAATCCACGTACCAGTATGGTATCTCGCAGACTATCCACCACCACCGTCAACGGCCAAGTATCCGTGGCTGAGGTATTATGCCATACTAATAAGGTGTCTGATATCACTTCGCGATATACCTCCACGTCAGCTACGTCATAATCAAGGATCACGGCATTGGGATCGTTATTAAAAATCAATTTTAGCTTACCATATTGACTACTATCAACTTTGACCAAACGATTTGTTCCTTCCTCTTGAAAAAGGCTAATCTCAATTTTATTACTAGTGGTATCACTGACAATAATAGGATCTTCCAAAAAACCAATACTTTCTCCACTATTATCAAATTTATAATTAGTAAAGTTTTCCAATAATGCTACTACTTTAAACGTATCCGACTTTACATTATTTATTTTAAAAACTCCATCTTGGTCAGTACGGCCAAAATAAAAAGGAAGCGCTTTATTGACAACGCTGTCTTCCATCACATCATATAACATAACAATAGCTTTCTCTACTGCTTTTCCAGTGATCGCGTCGGTCACCTTACCAGTCACAGACAGCGAATCTAGATAATCTCCAGTCGAAAAAACAAAGGTAAGATTCTCTACTTTATTTCCTTCCGTAAAATCCTGAATCGCTTCCCCAAAATTGATGGTATAAGTAGCGTTTGGTCGAAGGGTTTCTTTTTCGTCAAATTCGAGAAGAACAGATTTGCCTTTAAGACGCGTTTTAATATTATAGGTCAAGGGCGGAGAAACAACTACTTCCGTATTCGCTTTTTTAAGCTGTAAAAATTCGTCAAATGCTAATTCAATAGTTTGTTTATTAAAATTGGTTTGCAGATTTGGCGTAGACTCCATTGCATTGAGAACTGGCGGCCTTGTATCTTTCGCACCTCCCGTCAATACACCTGGTTGCGCACACTGGTAACAGACCGATAGAATCATCAGCAAAAAACAATATTGAATAACCCTTTTTTTAAAATCCATTTTATTGACAAATATCTAAACTATACTACGCTGTAAAAATAAACGAATTTATACAGGTAATCAGTATAAGTTTTTCACTTTTAAACTTTATGCTAAAAAAATTTGTATGATCCCAGCCTATTTCGGCAGACAGATTTTTGCCCATCTTTTCAGATTTTTTCTAGGTCTATTAAAATTAGCTGTAGATACAAGTATTTCAAAACATTATTTTACCTTTACTACAGTAACCTAGTTATAAACTACCTAAAAAAGAAAACAATGGAAGAAATCATGTCGCACGTTAGTTTGCCTATATCATTAGGTGCTGCACTAACTTCATTAATTATAGGTGCCATCTGGTATCACCCCAAAGTATTTGGTACCGCCTGGATGCAAGGCATCGGAAAAACAGAAAAAGATCTAGAAGGTGGTAATATGGCCGTTATTTTCGGATTGGCCTATGCTTTGTCTTTTGTTCTAGCCCATTTTATTCAGATTTTAATAGAACTAACACACTGGCATCCGGATGAGGCTGGTGTTATTGGTCATAGTTTCCGTACATTTGGGCATGGTGCACTGCATGGAGCTATGTTCTGGATGGCGATGGTCGCTCCCGTAATTATTATCATCAGTTTATTTGAAAAAAAGAGCTTTAAGGTTATTTTAATTAATATAGTTTACTGGCTCGTAGTTATGTCTATTATGGGGGGAATTGTGGATGCTTTTTAGTATCATCTACCATGATGCAATAAGGAGGAGCAAATAAAAAGACATCACAAAAAATCAACTACCCGATCCGCCACCACGGGGATGAAAACTCAGAATAGTTTCTCGTAAAAAATCGGTATCCAAATGAGTATAAATCTCCGTGGTGGTAATCGATTCGTGTCCTAGCATATCCTGTACGGCTCGAAGATCAGCACCTCCTTCGATCAGGTGTGTAGCGAAGGAATGTCGGAACGTATGTGGACTGACTGGCTTTTCGATACCCGCAGCTTTGGCTGCTTCTTTGATGACCATAAACACCATGACTCGACTCAAGCCCTTTCCTCGTCGATTCAAAAACAAAATATTTTCGTGTTCTTGATGAATATTGTTTTGCAATTTTCGCACACCCTCTCGATAAAGATTGATATGCTTTTGAGCCTCTTGACCAATCGGAACCAATCGTTCTTTATCTCCTTTTCCGATCACCTTGATCAACCCCAAATCAAAATAAATATTAGATAATCTCAGGTTGATTAATTCGGAAACTCTCAAACCACAAGCATAAAGGGTTTCTAACATGGCCCGATTGCGAACACCATGTGGATGACTTAAGTCAATGGTTGCCAACATCGCTTGTATTTCATCATAGTGTAACACCTCAGGAATTTTTCGACGAAGACGAGGACCTTCCAATAAAGTGGTTGGATCGTCGGAGATGATATCTTCAATCAACAAGTATTTGTAAAAAGCTTTAAGGCCAGAAATCAACCGAGCTTGTGAATTTGCTTCCAAGCCCAATCCATTAATCCAAAAAATAAAATCCTCTAATTGAGCCGTAGTTACTTCTGTCGGACTAATCGTAATTTCCTGAATGGTAAAATAGCTAATTAATTTTTGAACATCGCGCAGGTAGGCAGCCACCGAATTTTGGGATAAGGTACGCTCTAGAAGAAGATACGCTTTAAAAGCTTTTAGGGTGGTATCCCAATTCATGAATTTCCTTTTAAGGATTGAACGTTGATTATAGAAAAAAAATCAAACCTAATTTGAACTGCAAGTTACCGCTAAATCTGTAATGAAATAACTCGACTGCTCCTTATTTACATAATTTAAAAATAATTCTGTATTTTTATACTTAAGTACAAAACGAACCGAGAACAACTATCATGAGGAC
>CAZYAC010000422.1:0-3272 GCA_964645475.1 uncultured Saprospiraceae bacterium
GCCAGCGATAGTCCCCAGAAGACCAAGATGGCGACCAAGATTGGGCCGATTAGATTAAAGGGATTTATATTATTTTTTTCCTGTGTCATAATTATTTGTGTTTAACCTGCCTTTGCCGGCAGGTAGGTAGTTGAGTGCTGATATTCTTAATAAAAGCCTTCCAACAAAATTATACCTCTCTTAAATTACAGAGTATTTATTCAATTTGGTATTAAAATAGGCTACCAAGCTATCTTTCCAAGATAACTATAAATTTAAGCAATTGTTCTCATAAATCAGAACGATTAGACCAAGAGATAGTTTTTGGGGACAAATACAGGGTTTTCTTTGATTTTACGGTTCTACCTGTAGAAATTGCATTTCGTACAATTCTCTGTAATGACCGCCTTCTATTTTTAGTAGGGCTTCGTGTGAACCGTATTCGATGATACGACCTTTATCTAATACGAGAATATTATCCGCATGTCGGATAGTAGAAAGTCGATGTGCAATTATAATAGAAGTTCGCTTGGCGATCAATTTTTCAATGGCATACTGAATAACCGATTCGGTCTCCGAGTCAATCGAAGAAGTCGCTTCATCTAAAATCAGAATATCAGGATTAAAGACCAAAGCTCGTACAAAAGAAATTAGTTGTCGTTGCCCCATGGACAGGGTGCTTCCCCGTTCCATCACGTCATAATTATAGCCCCCGGGAAGTTTTTCGATAAATTCGTGCGCTCCAATCAATTTTGCTGCGGCTAACACTTCTTCTTTGGTGATTCGTTCGTCCCGAAGGGTAATATTTTCATAGACCGTTCCAGTAAAAAGAAAGACGTCTTGCAGGACCACAGCTAGGCGATTACGCAAGGCATGAAGTTCGTAATCTCGGATGTTGATTCCATCGATTTCGATATTTCCTTTTTGGGTTTCGTAAAAGCGACTGAGAATATTGATAATGGTGGATTTACCCGATCCGGTACTTCCTACGATCGCCAAGGTTTTTCCAGCTTCGATAGTAAAATTCAAATCTTTGAGTACATAATCTTTTGCTAGATAAGCGAAAGATACTTCTTTGAATTCGATACGACCGTTGAGTTTTTCGACTTTATTGGTTCCCTTATTTTCGATCACTTGATCCATGTCCAAGAGATTGAATACCCGTTCGGCAGCGACCATGCCCATTTGCAATGTATTAAATTTATCGGCCAGCATCCGGATGGGTCTAAATAGCATCGACAAATAAATCGGAAAAGCGATGAGCACACCTAAAGAAATTTCTCCACTGATCACTCCTCTAGCTCCCCACCAAACCATCAGTCCTAAAGCGGCGGCGGAGATGATTTCCACAACAGGAAAAAATACGGCATAGTATAGAATTGCATTAAGATTAGCTCCCGTATAAGCTTGATTGATTTCCTTAAATTTTTTCATTTCATCGGCCTCCGCATTAAATATTTGAACGATTCGCATTCCAGTGATCCGCTCCTGAAGGAAGGCATTCATTTTTGAAATCTGGGTTCTTACTCTCTGATAACTAGCTTTTACTTTTTCTTTAAAAATATAACTAGCCAGTATTAAAAAAGGTACAACGGTAATACAAACCAAGGTCAGTTGCCAACTTGTATAAAGCATCACGGCTAATACTGCCACGAGTGTAAACATATCCGCAATGATCGTAATTGCGCCCTGGGAAAAAACGGTATTGATTGTTTCAATATCATTGATCGTTCGAGTGGTAATCGTACCGATAGGTGTTTTGTCAAAAAAATTAAGTCGCAAATTGGTAATATGTTTGAAGACCCGAATTCGTAAATCTCGGATCACGGACTGTCCGAGCCAGTTACTTGAATAAATAAAAAGATAATTCATTCCTACCTCTACCAATAACACACAACAAAAAATGAAAGCCATCATCCCCAAACCGCTTAGATCATATTTAAAAATATAATCGTCCACCATCCGCTGAATTAAGTAGGGTCGGACCACCGCTAAAGGAGCCAACACCACGGTAAGCGAAGTAGCTAATAAAAAGATTTTGCGATAAGGCATCGCCAATCGCAGAATTCTTCCCAGTAATTTAAAATCTATTTTATTTTGATCCATAAATTGAGCACAAAGGTAGTTGTATTAGAGCTTGTCTATACTTCCATTAATTGGCTGCAAGCTACAAATTTTGTTTTGTACTTCGTTAAAAAGCCTCGTTGATGCCCGGCATCACCTACGTTTTTTGCCTCGTTCAAAATAAAATTTGCTCACTTTCGCACAATCATGAAAATTTAGACAAGCTCTTATCAAACAACAGGGAAGTCCGATGGTTTTAAAATCTTCCTAGGTTTCAGGTTAAGATTTAATATTATTAGAAGGGAAAAGGTATTTTGTTACGATCACAAAAAAAGTGGTTACGTTCACGGTAGTAGCACCAATCAGTCCTAATTGTACTGTGTCAGAAATTGCCAGCCATCCCACTCCGCAACTAATAATGATTCCTACGATACTCATTAACCAAACCAACACCATCAGAAATATCCAGAAAGCGTAGCGTTTTCGTTCTTTGATGTCTTGATAAGCACTTAACACCACAGCTCTTTTTGCTTCCAAATCATAGTCTTCGATTTCTAGGCGACTAAGATCTGTTTCTTGAGCACTCACCTGTTTGACCATTTTTTTCATGGCCTGTTCAACACTTTTCTTTTCTTCTTTAAAATCCATTCGAAAATTTGAGCAATTTAGGTAAAGGGAGTTATTCAATCTATTTAATAGATTTTATTCTAATTGGTCTGATAAATTTCCTGAAAGTATCGTTTGATTAATTCATTCCTCATGGGAATTCCGCGACGTAAATCGCCGTCGTGCCCCTGACGTACCTGATCCCAAGGTGAGTCTTTAAGATGGGTGATATTGGATAAATGGATAGGAGAAAACTTCTTATAAGTACTCCAAATAAAGTCCAAAAATTCAAAGGTTTCTTCGTTTAATGCTTCAACACCTTCGTCGACGTCTTTAGTAATCGTGGCGTTTCCGTAGGTTTTATAAATATGGTAGATAGCGGGAATGACTGGACCGTAAGCCCAAGCTTGAACGTTTTCTTTGATCAAGGGTTTGTTAAAAAAAGCCAGATGCCACCCATGCGAAAAGTAGATAAGTTTTTGCAACTTCATCGGGGTAACGGTAATTTTCTCCAGCAACCCTTTTCTAATAAAAAAATTAGCTATGGTTAATGCGCTGTACATACAAAATGGATTATTGGCTATGAAGTTGTTTAAGATGCAGCCAAAACAAATCGTTATTAT
>CAZYAC010000423.1:0-3265 GCA_964645475.1 uncultured Saprospiraceae bacterium
CATTCGGAAAATATCGAGATGTCTGGAAAAAATATGGCGGCTATTATTTATTATGATATTGATACCAGTCGCCAGCTTACGTTGAAGAGAGATGTTATTCTACCGCAGTTGCGAACTTTTAATAAAACCAATGAACCAGACTGGAAAAAATATCGTGCCTATTTTCGTCGCACCATATCAGATGAAATCCTTCCAACCATTAGTATGGATAAAAAAATTGTAGTTCCCAGCGCGGTCGACTCCATTGAAATTGCCGGATTACTAAAATTCTATCATACCCCCGTAAATGGTCTTCAAATTACCCGTACACTCTACCCTTCTATGGAGGATCGCTTTTTGGTAGAAAAATGGGAAATAAAAAACGTAGCAAAAGAAAATCTATCTATCCAAATTGAACATTGCGCATTGCGTTTAAAAGAACCAGGTTATAAAGGAGTTTATACTTTCCATACGTTTAGTGAAGGTCCTACTACTTCTGATCTTGCTCCAAATCAAACCATCACGTTTCCGGTTTACTTCGGTGCCACTTTAAACCAGGAAGATTCCAAAAATTTCAACTATAAAAAAGCCGCAAAACAAAGAGCTTCTTTTTTAAAAGAGATGTCTTCCAATCTAGTGCTTAATACGCCAGATCCCATCTTAAATCAATTGTTTTATTTTTCAAAAATCAGAGCCTCAGAAAGTATTTATCATTCCTCTTTAGGGCTCATTCATTCTCCTGGCGGGGGCAATTACTATCTGGGGACTTGGGCAAATGATCAGGTAGAATACTGCGGACCCTTTGCACCATATCTTGGCTATGCAACTGGCAACGAGGCGGCGTTAAATACTTATCGACATTTTAAAAAAAATATTCCAAAAGATGACGCTGCTATTCCTTATTCTTTCGAAGTTGACGGCAATTTTGTCATGGATCACTTAGATCGAGGAGATGCAGCGATGATAGCCTACGGAACAGCCCATTACGCCTTGGCAACGGGAGATTTGAAAGTGGCAGAAGAACTTTGGCCTTTGATAGAATGGAGTTTGGCTTGGTGTCATAACCATCGCAATGAGGCTGGTGCGGTGATTTCGGAATCCGACGAAATGGAAGGAAGGATCGAAACGGGTACTGCTAATTTATCTACGTCTTCCTTGTATTATGGAGGGTTAAAATTTGGGAGTCGATTGGCTTCGGAATTAGAAAAAAATAAACAAGCATTGGTTTATAAAAACCGACAAAAGGAAATGAATAATGTCATCGAAAATTATTTCGGCGCGACTATGAGTGGATTAGAAACTTATAAATATTTTGCAGAAAACACCAAACTCCGTCATTGGATCTGCCTACCGATGACGATGGGAATCACCACCCGCAAATCAGGAACCTTAAGCGCTTTATTTGATAAATTGTGGACTGAAAACGGTATCTTAGTAGAAGCGTCGGAAACGGATAGCAATACGCTTTTCTGGGATCGAGCAACGCTATACGCATTACGAGGTGCCTTAAAAATCGGTGAGACGGAATTGGCTTACGATAAACTTAAACGTTTCTCCAAAAAGCGGATGCTCGGGGATCATGTTCCTTACGTGATCGAAGCATATCCGGAAAATAATATGCGACACCTTTCCGCCGAAAGCGCCCTTTATTGTCGAATCGTTACGGAGGGATTTTTGGGTATTGAACCCATCGGCTTTGATCAATTTGCCATGACGCCAAAACTACCTAAGTCCTGGGATTATTTAGATTTAAAAAATTTAGCCCTTGGTGGAAAACAAATTGACTTAAGTTTACGTCGTATTGGAGAAGATTATCAAGTACGTATTTTTTATAAAAATAAAGACATCACTTTAGACAAAAAAATTAAGGAAGGAGAAACTTTAATCATAGCTATTAAATAACTTTGGTAAAATATTTAAGATGAAAAACATCCTCACAATTCTATTCTTATTAGGTTTTCTAAATTCAAATACTGCTCAAGATGTTGATGGCCAGTGGATGGGAATATTAAAAATACAAGGGATGGAACTTGACCTATATTTTAATATTTCAAAAAAAGAAAATGATTATTCTGCCACGTTGGATGTACCCAAACAAGGCGCAAAAGGAATTCCAGTTACTGCGGTGGAATTAGAAGATTCTACGCTAAATATTTCAGTGGGTGCTTTAGGTATGACTTATTTTGGAATTCTAAAAAACGATTCACTTGTTAAAGGAGAATTTAAACAAATGGGAACTTTACTTCCACTCGACTTAAAACGAGTAGACGGTGAATCTATAAAATTAGTGCGGCCACAAACCCCAGAACCACCGTTTCCTTACCGAGAAGAAAATATTAGTTTTAAAAATACAAAAGACAATATTTCTCTTTCCGGAACGCTTACTATACCAATTGATAAAAGTAATTTCCCAATCGTCATTCTGATCAGTGGCAGTGGACCACAAAACAGAAATGCCGAAATTTTTGGACACCAATCCTTCTGGGTAATCGCTGACTACTTGACGCGTCAAGGCATCGGAGTACTGCGCTATGACGATCGGGGTACGGCTGATTCGGAAGGAGATTTCAGAACAGCAACTTCATTTGACTTTGCGGAAGATGTTCGTGCCGCGGTTGCTTATTTAAATAATCGAAAAGATCTTACAACAGATAAAATCGGATTGATCGGACACAGTGAAGGGGGAATGATTGCACCCATCGTTGCCAGTGAACCAAATTCGGTTGATTTCATTGTTTTATTAGCCGGACCAGGACTACCTGGTAAAGAACTGATGTTATTACAAAAAGCGACGATCGAAAAAGCGAGAAAGATGCCTGCTCCGATGATTGAGCGCGGACAGGTCGTTATGAGTGGAGCATATGACCGAATTATTCAAACCGAACCTTCCGATCTTTCTCTCAAAGACAGTTTGCTCGCTTATTTTCGCACTAGTTATAACAATTTAATTCCGGAAGACCAATTACATAGCTTGGTTCAGCAAATTTCAAATCCCTGGATGATAAATTTCATCAAACACGATCCCGCCCCAATTCTCCAAAAAGTACAAGTACCTGTTCTAGCACTCAATGGCGAAAAAGATTTACAAGTTCCAGCTAAAGAAAATCTGGCAGCCATCGAATCAGTGCTAAAAAAAGGAGGAAACAGTTCAGTTATTATCAAAGAATTTTCGGGCCTCAATCACTTATTTCAATCTTGTGAAACTGGACTGGTCAGTGAGTATGGATTGATAGAAGAGACTTTCTCAGAAGAAGTTTTGAGTGAAATTAGCAAGTGGGTGAAAATG
>CAZYAC010000424.1:0-3247 GCA_964645475.1 uncultured Saprospiraceae bacterium
ATAATGATGATTTAAGAGTATTTACTACCAAAAACGATGTGGAAATTCTTCAATAGATCCATCGTTATTCAGAATTATTAAAAGTGCTTTGAGGGTGATTGTATTTCACTTTCAAAGCACTTTTTTTTATTTAAAATTACTCCGACAAATCCATAAACGCCCGATATAAATCCTTCCAATCTTTACGGTCTTTGACCACCGTTTCTAAATATTCCTGCCACACCATCTCATCTTGTACGGGATCTTTCACGATAGCACCCGTAATTCCCGCTGCTAAATCCGCGGCCTTTAAATCTCCGTCACCAAAATGAGCTGCCAACGACTGTCCCGAATTGATCACCGAAATAGCTTCCGCTGTACTCAAAGTGCTGGTAGGAGATTTGAGTTTGGTACGACCGTCTTCTGTTTTGCCAGAACGTAATTCTCGGAAGATCGTGACCAACCGCTGAATCTCTTTTGCTGGTGCAGCCGAAGCAGGTAATTCTAATCGTTCTGCTATTTGATGTACCCTCGTTTTTACAATTTTCACTTCCTCTTCTAAGGTCGCTGGTAGCGGCATGACTACCGTATTAAAACGCCTTCGTAAAGCACTCGATAATTCGTTAACACCTTTGTCTCGATCATTAGTGGTAGCAATTACATTGAATCCACGGTTGCCTTGGACTTCCATTCCTATCTCCGGAACGGGCAATATTTTTTCTGAAAGAATCGTAATCAAGGTATCCTGCACTTCTGAGGGGATTCGCGTCAATTCTTCAATTCGAGCGATTTTTCCTTTTTCCATGGCAGTCATAATTGGACTAGCCACCAGTGCTTTTTCAGATGGCCCTTCAGCGATCAACCGCGCGTAGTTCCAACCATAACGCATGGCCTCTTCCGTCAATCCAGCCGTTCCTTGTACCAATAATTTGGAGTCTCCACTGATAGCCGCTGCCAGATGTTCGCTGACCCAAGTCTTTGCCGTCCCTGGAATACCAATCAACATCAGGGCACGATCTGTCGCCAACGTAGCGACGGCGACCTCCATAATCCGGCGATTACCATAGTATTTGGGTTCGATCACTGTTCCATCATCGAGGGTTCCTCCCATCAGATAGGTAATGACGGCCCACGGAGAAAGATTCCAATTGGTAGGTCGAAAGCGATCATCATTTTTAGCGAGTGCTTTTAGTTCAGCAGCGTAAGCGTCTTCAGCATGTGGACGGAGCGCCGTATTTTTCTTATTTTTAGGCATAAAATATATTTTAAAATCATGGCTAAGTTAACCAGAAAAAACTTTCTAAAGGGCGCGGCCCTTGGAACCATTTCTTTACCCTTTTTGATTCGCGGTTGTGGGCCTACTAACATTGCCCAAAATACTAGTTCCGGTCCGAATATTATTACTGACAAAAAATTTCAGTGGAAGCTGGTCACAACGTGGCCACCCAATTTCCCCGTACTAGGAGAGGGCTGTACGTACTTTGCCAACTGGGTCCGAGAGATGTCCGGCGGTCGTTTGGATATTAAAGTTTTTGGGGGTGGTGAACTGGTTCCTCCACTAGAAGTTTTTGATGCAGTTCGAACGGGAGCCGCAGATATGGGATCGGGCGCGGCTTACTACTGGGCGGGTAAAATTCCTTCGGCGCAATTTTTTGCGTCTGTTCCTTTCGGAATGAACGCGCAACAACTCAATGCTTGGATCGACAATGCAGGTGGCCTACAACTCTGGGAATCGCTCTATGCAGATTATGGACTAGTCCCAATGTCTGGTGGAAATACGGGTGTACAAATGGGCGGGTGGTTTAACCGAGAGATTAATACACTTAGTGATTTTAAAGGATTAAAAATGCGAATGCCAGGTTTGGGTGGAAAGGTGTTGAAACGAGCAGGTGGTTCTCCTGTTTTGCTAGCTGGTAGTGAATTATATACAGGTCTCGAAAAAGGAACAATCGATGCGACGGAATGGATTGGACCCTACCACGATTATAAAATGGGTTTTCACCAAATTGCTGATTATTATTATTCGCCTGGCTGGCACGAAGCAGGGACGGCTTTGGAAATTATTATTAATAAAAATAAAATGGAGGAGTTGCCTGCAGATTTACAAGCGATCGTACGCACAGCCGCTGCTCGGATGAACTTGTGGACGCTTTCTGAATTTGAAGCTAAAAATGGTATATATTTAGATAAATTAATCAATGAAGAAAAAGTAGAAATTCGAAAATTTAGTCCTGAAATTTTGGATCAACTTAGAAGCTACACCAACGATATTACCGAAGAATTGGCCAATCAAGATGCATTCAGTCGCAAAGTATATGATGCTTACCAGAAATTTAGGGGCCAAGCTACCAGCTGGAGTAAATTATCGGAGAAGGTGTATTATAATGATTTGCAGATCTAAGACTGTTAGACATTATTAAAAAATCAAAATCGAATGGAATTAAAACGAATATCACGTCAACAAGGTCAAACTTTGCTTGAGTTTTACGATCCAAAGGAATGGCCTGCTCAATGGGGTAAAATGCCGGAAATGATGTGTCTATTAATCAAACTGCTTCAATCAACAGACCATGAACCAATTTGGGTATTTACCTCTCATGCCGAATTATTATTCACAAATAAAGATGACTATAAATACTGGCAAGTATTAGTAAAAATAATTGAAATGGATGGAAATCAATATTATAAAATAACTGCAGCACAAGAAAAACCGTGGCATCACATAACTGGGTTTGCAGACAATCATAATCTCGCTTCAGAGTTAATTATATCTGGGCTTTCTGTTGCAGTTGAAGGTAAAAAACGAAACATATTTATGGACTCAAATTGATAAATTAAATCCCTTGGAAATGACTAGAGTTGAATTCAAATTTCATTTAGCTGGAGCAAGTATTTTAGCTTACAGGTTTGCAAAGGAATATCTTATTAACAATTTACCATTTGAGTTTAAATACGATGTAGAACTAAATGTATCAGCGGATGATCCAAAACTTAAGCAATTTGATGTTTATCCTCAGGATAATGGAATCATAAAAAACGGCTTAACGGAAGAAGAAGTTGTTGATTTGTTATACCGTAAAAATAAAGTACCCGTTTGGATAGATATTAACGTTTGCAAATCAAATGAAGAGGAAACGATTTTCAAATTACTATGTGCAGGAAGATATTCAAACAATAAAGAGGAATTTTATTACAACCATAATGGCGCTGGTCCCTTTGGGATTAAAAGTCCAGTATTGCCTATAAATTTCACAGAAGGAATTAAGTT
>CAZYAC010000425.1:0-3124 GCA_964645475.1 uncultured Saprospiraceae bacterium
GAATTTGTTATTGAAATTTCAAATTAAATTTGACACACTTTACTGAACAGTCCCCAGCAGCACTGCGATAAGAGAAAGCTAACCAACCAATAGCTAACCGGCTTTAATTTTCTTTCACCAAATTCTTAAGAAATTCTACTAATAACCCAACGCCGTATCCGGTAGCACTTTTTTGTTTAGAAAAACCGGTATCACCAAAGGCTACACCAGCGATATCGAGATGGGCCCATTGAGGATGTTTGTTTGTAAAAAATTCTAGAAATTTAGCGGCACTGATAGCACCAGCAATGGGTCGCCCACTAAAATTTTTAATATCTGCTACATCGCTATCCATATGACTTTGGTATTCGTCCCAAAGTGGGAGTGGCCAAATTCTTTCACCTGTTGTATCGCCGGCCGCGGAAAGTTGTGCGATCAATTGTTCATTTTTACTAAAGGCAGCACTACATTGGTAACCGAATGTACGAACACTACTTCCCGTTAAGGTTGCCAAATCAAGCATGATTTCTGGTTTGAATTTTTTGTTGAGATAGGCGAGTCCATCAGCGAGAATGAGCCGACCTTCGGCGTCGGTGTCAATGATTTCAATGGTTTTACCGCTGTAAGAATTAATGACGTCTCCAGGTTTGATAGCGGTGGCATCGACACAGTTATCGGTGGCTGGAACGATCCCGATCAAGTGGACGGGCAGCTGTAATTTTGCCGTTAATTCCATCGTTCCGAGTACCGCAGCGGCACCGCCCATATCGCTCTTCATGTAGTGCATATTCTGGTGCCCCTTAATAGAAATTCCACCCGTATCAAAGGTGACTCCTTTTCCTACAAGCCCTACTTTTGGAAGTTTTTTCTTACCCGCATTTTTGGGTTTGTATTCCATAACGACAAAAGCTGGCATATATTCACTTCCACGGTTAACCGCAAGTAAGGCGTGTAAACCAGTGCTAGTAATTTTCTTTTTTGAGAACACCGTAGTTTTATAACCAAAGCGTTTGCCAGAATTAATAGCCCACTGTCCTAGCACTTCTGGAATGGCTTTGTTTCCGGGCGCATTGACCAAATCCATAATGCTAAGTTGCGTATTTGCTTTGGCGGCTCCTTCTGTAGCAGCCCGTTCGACCTCATTCTGAAAAATTTTATCTGTTAGGATGGTCAAGGTACTGGTCGATTTTGCCAGTGGATGGAGTATTTTATCGTGGGTTTTATAAAGACCAATGTCGTATGTGCTTAGCTTTAATCCATTGACTGCTGCAGCGGTGAGCATCGTAATTTGTTGGGCATCCATAGCCATACTCGTGAAGCTAAGATTTAGTGCTAACTTAGTATTCAATTGTTTTTTATGATCTACGGCGAACCTTCGAAAAGCAAATGTGATATTTTTATAGCTAGGCTCTTCCCCTATGCCAACCAAGATGATCTGTTCCGTCTGCGTCCCGGATAGTAGAAGATACGTGGCTTTTTTCGCTGAAAAAGAGGAGATTAATTTTTTCGGTAAACCTTCGCTTTTGCTGAAAGTTTTAAAAACGGTGGAAGTCATATCCCCAGGCATCATTGGAATGATAACTAATGGGCAAGTTGTTTTAGCTGGATGTTTTATTTTAATTTTCATCAAAAGCCTTTTTTGAAAAAGATAAATCGAAGTAAGAGCTTGTCCAAATTTTCTCAATTTCGCACAATCATGAAAATTTGGACAAGCTCTAATAGTTTCTTATTCTTATATTCATTACTAGATTTTTTACGATAAAAAATCAATAATGATGCTGGCAAAGATATGAAAAAAACATAGAGTATCGACCTAGGTATTGTTGCGAATGAGCGAGAATTTCAAGATATTAAATTTAAAAATAAATGGGTTGGACTACCGGAAAAACAACCATTCCAGCGCTTTTGGAAATTCTTGTCCCCAGTGATATTCACTGTGTACACCTTCTGGATCTAAGGATAAATGAAAATCTATATGGGAACCATCGGGTCCTTTTTTCGAAACCATATCCTTAAATTTCTGAGCATTCGGAACCATATTCTCGCTTTCCTTTCCACCAGCGTAGAGATAAATACGAGTGTCAAAACTTTGTTCCACGTGTATACTGCCAAAATACATATTAGGCATTACCCAAAGGGAAGGAGAAAATATCATCAGTCGGGAATAGACTTCTGGATAAACAAGGCCAGCATAAATACTGACGAGGCCGCCCATCGAACTGCCGCCAATACCAGTGTTTTTTACATCTGGTAGGGTCCGAAAATTTTTATCAATGTGTGGTTTTAATGTGTCTGCTAGAAAACGAATATATTGTTTACCTTCTTTTTTCCTAAATTTCCCAGTGCTGTGATTCGGTGTGAATTCGGCCATGCGTTCATCCTTGCCGTGGTCGATGGCAATGACGATGATGTCTCCCATTCCTTTTCCACTCATCTCCGCTAATTTTTTATCAACGCCCCAATTACCGTATGGAGCGTAATCGTCAAAGAGATTTTGTCCATCCTGTAAATACAATACTGGATAGCGTTTGTCTGTTTCGTAATAATCGTGTGGAAGCAGGGCCGTAATTCGTCGGGTTTTAATAAGTTGTGGTATTTCAAAATGATTAGAAATAATCACAAATTTTGGTAGTCGATCGCTGTCGTAGGGCTTATCTTTCTTGGCAAACAAAGGCACGTAAATCTTTACCTCTGAGACCGGCATTTCAAGGATTCTATTATCCGTTAGATTCCCCATTTCATCCAATTCGACTTCGTCCCAACCACCTCGGACAAATTTATATTCCAGTGGATAGCGTAATTCCACACCGGCTGGGATAGCTCCGTAATAAGTCTTAGGTCCAGTTTTTTTGAGTTGATAGCGTCGATCCGCGACGTTCCAATTATTGAAGGTGCCAGTAAGGAAAATAGGTTGATCGTCATCCACCTGTGTAGTGAGGTGAAAAGACAGTCCTTCTTTGGAAGTAATTCCGGATTCTTTCTTTGAATTTGTCATGATAGTTTTATTATCCTTAGAGCTTGTCTAAACAGGATATTAGATTTTATCTGGTCGACGTCTTTTAGTCAGACCAAAGGTAGTCGCTATTATGTGATTCGCAAAGTTCCGGCCATAAAAAAAGGATTTTTCACGTATTCGCAAAAAATC
>CAZYAC010000426.1:0-3084 GCA_964645475.1 uncultured Saprospiraceae bacterium
TGTTTTAGTCTTTTCAGACGTGCGATACTAAATTCTTCTACGCAAAATGACGCTAGGGTTGATCCGTAGATAACCGCACGTTTCATGTTTTCAAAAGTCGTGCTATTGGCCTTCGTTAGATAACCGATAAATCCACCCGCAAAAGTATCACCTGCGCCCGTGGGATCATAGACCTGAGCAAGCGGCATAGCAGGTGCGTAAAACATTTTATTATTGTAAAACAAGAGTGCCCCATGTTCTCCTTTTTTGATAACCAATACTTTTGGTCCCATTTTGTGGATCACTTTGGCCGCATTAACCAAGCTGTATTCTCCTGACAGTTGTCGAGCTTCCTCATCGTTGATGGTGAGTACATCTACTTTTTTAATGGTTTTCTTTAGAGACGGCATGGCGATGTCCATCCAGAAATTCATCGTATCCATAACAATCAATTTGGGTTTAGACTTCATCTGACGAATGACCTTTGCCTGAATTTCTGGTGTTAAATTTCCGAGCATAACAAATTTTGCGTTGCGGTAGCTTGCAGGTAATTTAGGTTTAAAATCAGCCAGAACATTTAGCTGTGTATCCAAGGTGTCACGGCTGTTCATATTGTTATGATAGCGTCCTGCCCAAAAGAAAGACTTTTCTCCTTCTTTGATTTGAAGGCCATCTATATTGATGCCTCGCTTTTGCATATACTTTAATTCCGAATCTGGAAAATCATCTCCCACGACCGAAACAAGACCAAGGTCTTTCGTAAAATAAGAAGCGGCTATGCTAATGTAGGTAGCAGCTCCACCGACTACGCGTTCGGCTTTGCCGTAAGGTGTTTCGATGGTGTCAAAGGCAACGGTGCCCACGGTAACTAATTTCATTTTTATCTTTTTAATTGATAGTTATTTTAACGTTAGAGGTCCCTCATCAATAGTGATCGACCCATTTTGCGGTGCAAAGATGAGATATTCTAAGATATTTTTCGGTTTTTAGGGGGGATTTTCAATAATTAACCTAGTTCGTAGTTGTGATTCCTTTAAATATAGTGTACTTTTGTCGGCCAATTAGAAAAATTAATTAAGATGAAAAGGACTTTCCAACCCTCTAAGCGTAAGCGCGTAAATAAGCACGGATTCCGTAGCAAAATGGCTACTAAGAATGGCCGTAAATTATTGGCACGTCGTCGTGCGAAGGGACGCAATAAGTTAACGGTATCCGACGAAATGCATAAGAAATAAATTAGGAACTCGTCTAAACACTGATCCTATTGATTTATTCTTTTCGTTAATTTCGATATTACCCATGACCGTCAAGCCTCGTTGCTTGCGGTTATCGTCTTTTATACTGCTTTCGTAAATACATCCTGTTATGTCGCAGTCCTTCAAATTCAACAAGGCGGAGCGGCTGAAAAATCATCACCTGCTATCTGCACTTTTTACTTCCGGAAAATCCTTTTCGGCTTATCCACTACGGGTTGTTTATATTCCAATTGAAGAGGCAGGCCCCTTTCCAGCCCAATTCTCCCTTAGTGTTCCCAAAAAGAAATTCCGTCTCGCAGTAGACCGCAACCGATTACGTCGACAAGTACGAGAGGCTTACCGATTACATAAACATTTATTGTACGAAGATTTGACTAGCAAAGACCACCGAATTGCCTTGATGATCATGTACGTAGCAAAAGAAGAGAAGCCTTATAAAGATATTGAGCAGGCAATGAAACGGATTATTAAGGGGTTGAAAAAGGTGGTAAAATGAGTTTGCTACCTGCTTCCTTCGAGCGCGAATATTTTTTTATTTCACCAAATAATTATTTAGATCCAACTTTTTATCTAATAGATGATGTCTTGCCAAATAAATACGTGTTATGAAATTATATTTATCAATTGTTTTTATTTTTTTCTTCTTTCCCAACCATTCCATTTTTGCTCAAAAACTTTTGCAAATTGAAAAAGTCGGCACGTTGAAAACGCAGCGTTTTTATATCGGAGATGAAGTGGTTTTTCAGTTGGTAGGAGAAACGGAAAATTACTGGTATCGAGAAAAGATTGAAGATATTTTGGTAGACGCAAAATCTGTATTATTTACCAATCGAGTAATTAAAATTGCAGACATTGCCAAAATTCGAACTTTTAAAAATCGGGGTTGGTCGAAAGGTTTGAGTAATAATGCTTTTGTGGCCGCTGGTGGTTTTGTGGGATTTTCGCTCATCGCTTCGGCACTTACTGAATTTATGCTGAGTCCCGCATCCGCAATTATTCCAGGAGGAGCAGTGATTGGAGGATTAATTATTCGTTTTATTTTTCGCAGAAAAACGCATCGAATGGGAAAGCGGAAAAGACTACGGGTGTTGGATTTAAACTTTTATAAAATTGGGCCTTGAGGATTTGTTGAAAGATAATTAATAATGAATTAATGAAAAATTAATAATGTTACTTTTGATGTATTCTGAATAGGGAGGTTAGTGAATCTTATTATAGTATCTGTTAATAAAATTGACCAAATTATTGATTAAAGAAAAACACGGTAAAGGACATTCTTCATTATCGCATTATTCATTAGATTTTACCGATCCAAAAAGCGAAGTGCTAATTCGTAACCCGTCAAGCCCATTCCAACAATGATGCCTTCACAATATTTACTAAAATAAGAGTGGTGTCTAAATTTTTCTCGGGCGTGAACATTAGAAATATGGACTTCAATCACAGGTGTAGTAATCGCTCCAATCGCATCGGCAATCGCAATGGAGGTGTGGGTAAGTGCGCCACCGTTGAGCACGATACCGTCATAGGAAAATCCAACCTCATGTAGTGTATCTAGGATTTCTCCTTCGTGATTGGATTGAAAATATTTCAAATTAAATTGTGGAAACTGCTTTTTCAAGACTTTAAAATAATCCTCAAAACTTTGCTTCCCATATATCTCCGGTTCCCGCTTACCTAATAAATTTAGGTTTGGGCCATTGATGATTAATATTTTCTTTTTTGCCATTAGACTTTATGCTAAAATAGTTTTATGAGTTCAAAATTAGAGGTTTTATTTCCATTCGATAAAACACCTGCCTGCCGGCAGCTGCCGTCTATACATAACTTGTGACATAGATTTACGATT
>CAZYAC010000427.1:0-2978 GCA_964645475.1 uncultured Saprospiraceae bacterium
CTTAACCATTAAAAAGGCTCGTCAATTGGCGAGCCTTTTTAATTTTAATTTACTTATTTTTGAATTACTATAAACAACGACCTTAACGCTAAATAAACCTAAAATGACCTACCGAAAATCATTCCCTATGCTTCTAGGGTTGCTATTATTTACAATCCTTTTTTCTTGCCAGCAAGAAGCAAAAAAAAATAATCCCATAACTGCTGCACCTAAGCTAAGCGCCAACAGCAATAGCAATCAACGGATGGCTGACCGTCTAGATAGTCTGGCGAATGCTGCCAGTTTCGAAACCTGTTATAACCTCAACGGTTTACGAGCTAAAAATCTCGCTATAAAAATCTCCAATCAATCTGATATCAATCAAAAACTCAAATTGCAGGTCAGTTATAGTCAAGAATTACTGAATGCTGGAAAAACAACCGAAGCGATCAACGAATTACTTAAAATCATTTCGATTATCGGTGGCAATAGTATACAGATCAATAAAGACAATAAACTTATTTTTGAACTTTTAGGCCTGGCCTATTTACGAAAAGGAGAACAAGACAATTGTATTGCCAACCACGGTCCCAATTCCTGTATATTGCCACTTAAAGAAGACGCCCTTCATACCCTAAAAGAAGGTTCAGAGAATGCTATTCAAACCTATACAAAAATTTTACAAAAATTTCCAGAAGATCACCAAACACGTTGGCTGTACAATCTGGCACATATGACTCTCGGACAATATCCTGATCAAGTGCCTCCAAGCTGGCGTATTCCAGAAAAGAATTTTAATAATAAACCCGGACCCCTAAAACCGTTTAAAAATCGAGCTGTTGATTTAGGATTGGATATTACCGGATTGTCTGGTGGTTGTTGTGTCGAAGACTTTAATAACGATGGCCACTTAGACGTTTTTATGACTTCTTATGGATTCAAAGATCCATCTCGTTTATTTCTCAATAACGGGGATGGGAGTTACCGTGATATGACCACCGCAGCTGGGCTAGATGGAATTACTGGGGGACTAAACACAACACACGCAGATTATAACAATGATGGGTTTGTAGATATTTTTGTAACTAGAGGTGGTTGGTTTGGTAAAGGAGGGAAACTACCCAATTCTTTATTAAAAAATAACGGCGACGGTACTTTTAGCGACGTAACGGTGGAAGCCGGCTTACTATCTTTTCATCCTACTCAAACCGCTGCTTGGGCGGATATTAATCAAGACGGATTTTTGGATTTATACATTGGCAATGAAAGTCAGCCAGGAAATATTCATCCTTGTGAATTATTTATGAATAAAGGAGACGGAACTTTTGTAGATTTTGCTAGTGCGCTCAAGGTGCAACATATTGGCTTTGTAAAAGGAGTAAGATGGGGAGATATCAATAATGATCGATTACCTGATTTATTTATTTCTGAATTAGGAAATAAAAATAAATTATATGTCAATCGTGGTGGAACCAATGCTGGAGATTGGCGATTTGAGGAAATTGCTGAAAAAGCAAATGTTTCCGAACCGATCTTTAGTTTTCCTGCTTGGTTTTTTGATTATGACAATGATGGATTTGAAGATTTACTAGTGGCAAGCTACGATATGCAGCGGTTAAAAAACGTGGGATACGAAGCAGGTGCTGAATATCTCGGTAAAGCTCCCACTGCTGCCCTACCCAAATTATATCGCAATAATGGCGATGAGACCTTTACCGATCAAACTAAAAAAGCCAATCTTGAAAAAGTAATGTTTGCGATGGGCAGTAATTTTGGTGATCTGGATAACGATGGCTTTTTAGATTTTTACATAGGTACGGGAGAACCAGATTTACGCTCCGTCGTCCCCAACCGTATGTTTCGTAATAAAGATGGAAAGTCCTTTGAGGAAGTTACTATGTCGGCCGGGTTCGGTCATATTCAAAAAGGACATGGGGTCGCTTTTGCAGATATGGACAACGATGGAGATCAAGATGTCTATTGCGTGATAGGTGGCGCTTACGAAGGTGATGTTTCGCAAAATGTACTTTTCGAAAATCCCAACGATCAAAATAATTGGATCACCATTCTTTTAGAAGGTACGCAAGGAAATCGTAGTGCCATCGGCGCAAGGATAAAACTCACTTTAGCGAATGGTAGAACGATTCATCGGACCGTAGGTACGGGAGGGACTTTTGGTTCTTCAAGTCTCCAACAAGAGATTGGCATTGGTAAGGCCAATAAAATTTCTACCATCGAAATTATTTGGCCTAAAAAATCAGGACAAGTACAAACAATAAAAAATATTTCCGCCAATCAGGTCATTAAGATTGTGGAAGGTCAGGATAATTTTACCAAACTAGATCGTAAAAAAGTACCGTTTCAAAAAGGAAAGAATGATCATTCTGGTCATCATCACCACTAAGCATATAAGTTTATTTTAAAAAATATATCTAACCGCAAAACCGCCATATTCTCCATCAAAACCGTCTCCGAAACCAATAAATAAAAACGTCGGAACCCAATCCAAACTGATGTTAATAGGAACGCCATTAAAATTATAATCAACGCCAATATAGCCTTGAAGACCAGTAGATATTCTACCCGCATTGATGGAAGAAGCGGCATTGAAGCTTATGAGGTTAAGCGTCCCACCGGCCCCAAAATACCAGCGTAATTCTCCAAAATCATCATCCAGCAAAGGGTTATGAATTTGGTAAGCGGCAGCCAAGTTAGTACTACGGTATCCAACAAAACCTCTCGTTCCTAGTATGCCTTCAATCGCAGCTTTTTCAGAAATAAATTGTTTATAAGTAATTGAATTAGGAAATCCTAGTCGTAATCCGATTGCTTTTTCCCAAGATTGGGCTTGAGCTTGCGGAGAAAAGAATAACACCAAAAAGAAAATTACTAGCAAAATCTTTTTCATAAAAAAGGTAATTGGGTTTAAAAAAGGAATATTTCTAATATTAAGGATCAATAAAAGAATAACTTATAACATTTGACTGCTTCTTTTGCGC
>CAZYAC010000428.1:0-2934 GCA_964645475.1 uncultured Saprospiraceae bacterium
ACTTACCCATTCGTGATCTTTCGTGTATTTTAATTCTTTTGGTGCATTCATAATTTTTTATTTTGATGGCTAATTTGGTTAGTTAGTTTTCTTAGAAACGTGTAATTAATAAATTCTAACAAAGGTGAGGAACTATTTTCATGTTCCTTAGTTATACTTAAACCATCTATCCGAAAAGATGATTGGCCCAAAAATATATCTTTTTGAGCCAATCACAAATTTTAAGTATACCATAAATTTTAATTCATGGTAATTTCTTCTTCTTGTTTTTGCAAAAATTCTTTCACCCAGTCAATAGTCACTGATTTTGGTCGTTCTAGTGGGAAGCCAAGGGCACGTGACCAGCACAATGCAGATAATACTCCAAGCGCCCGAGAGACACCGAATAATACGGTATAAAAGCTATACTCTTTCACACCGTAGTGTACTAGTATTGCACCAGAGTGCGCATCAACATTCGGCCAAGGGTTTTTCACTTTACCTAATCCTTTTAAAATATCTGGAATCACATCGAAGCATTTCCAAACCACATTGACGATGTCAGAATCTTTAATATAATCTTCGGCAAATTTACGCTGAGCGGTAAATCGTGGATCAGGCTGACGGAGTACTGCGTGCCCATAACCAGGAATTACTTTACCTTCTGATAATGTTTTATTGACATATTCTTTGATTTGCTCTTTGGAAGGCTGACGCGTTCCTAAGCTTTCGATCATTTCAAAAATCCACTTGATGACCTCCTGATTAGCTAGGCCGTGTAATGGTCCTGCTAGTGCATTCATACCGCCGGCTAGAGAGAAATAACAGTCGCTGAGTGTAGACCCAACCAGATGAGTAGCATGTGCTGATGCGTTTCCGCCCTCATGATCTGCATGAATGGTTAGATACAATCGCATCAAGGATTTAAAATCGCTATCCTTTACCCCTAGCATGTGCGCAAAATTAGCTGCCCAGTCTAAGGTAGGATCTGCTGCAATATGATCTCCTCCGTGGAAAGTACGACGGTAAATATACGCTGCTACCTTTGGCAACCGGGCGATCAGATTCATGGCATCTTCATAAGTCGGATCCCAGTAATCATATTTGCTGATTCCTTCTGAGTATCGCTTGGCAAAAACGCTCTCTGATTGCAAAGAAACGATGGCCATACTAAACTGTGTCATTGGATGCGTATCGGCAGGTAGGGCATCTAATACGGCAAAGGTGTGAGCGGGTACTTCGGCTCTTTGTCGCCATTGCTCACTTACCCAATCAGTTTGTTCTTTAGTTGGAAGATTTCCGGTCAGCATCAACCAGAATAACCCTTCAGGTAAAGGCTCTTTATCACCTTCCGCTGTTGGTAATTTTTCTCTTAATTCGGGAATGGAATATCCTCGAAAACGGATTCCTTCAATTGGGTCAAGATTAGAAGTTTCCCAAATCATACTCTTTACACCTCGCATACCGCCAAAGACATTCCCTAATTGGACGTCTCCTACTTTTTTATCACGGTGTACTTTTAGCAGCGCTTTTACTTCATCACGAAGGGCAGTTGCTTTTTCTTGAAATTGTTTTTTTAACGGATCCATTTTTATCAGCGTTCAGTTTTATTTGTGTACTGGTTAGAATACACTGTAATAAGGTTAGTTACAAATAATTAACCTTTTCTGTTTCAAAAAGTTTTATAAAAAAATAAAAATTATGACTGAATTGATTTAAAAATTCAAAACATAACGGGCTTAATACTTAATACGAAAAGTCGTATTCTAGTCTACGTACTGCTTCATCTATATCCAACTGAGAAGCATTAGAGGCTTTCATCTTCTTTACCAAATGTGCTTTCTGGGTACGAAGGGTGTGTCGCTGAGCATGATAAGCCTTAAGTTGTTCTTTTCGCAATAATCGCTGTACTGCAATTTCGTTACCTTCGTAAATACTTTGTAATTTCTTATAGTATTTAAACGGATCGCTTTGTTTTAGGTCTCTCAATTCAGCAACTTGAGTAGATTTTCGTTGTTGGATTTTTAATACAGCAGCCTCTTGATCCGTATCTAAGGTCAAGATTTGCTTTAATTTAGCGGTTCGCTCAGTTGCTTGGCCATCTGTTACCATATTTTTTTGTGCCTGTAAGAAAACTACTGGAAGTAAGCAGAGTAGGCAAAGGAGTATTTTTTTCATAATTTTACGATTATTATTTATTTGGCAAAATACAATTTTCTATTGATTACTTTAATAAGAAATTGTTCAAATCTTCCCAAATTGCCTGTGAACTGATAAAAAAAAGCGTAAATGATTATTATTGACGAGATTTTGATTAGTGATGCGGTAATTGACGAACATTTTCTCTGCAATCTAAAGGCTTGCAAAGGGGCTTGTTGCTGGGAAGGAGATTTCGGTGCGCCGCTCGAGCAAAAGGAAATGGACAAACTAGCCGCGATTTACGATGATATCAAACCCTATTTGGCTCCCGAAGGGATTGCAGAAATTGAAAAGAAAGGATTATTTACTTTTTTTGAAGAACCCAAAGAACACGGAACTTCTCTCCTTGACAATGGTGCTTGCGTGTATATGACCAAAGATAAATTAGGTATCGCAAAATGTGGAATCGAGCAAGCATATCGGGCGGGCGTTACTGATTTTTATAAACCAATATCTTGTCACCTGTATCCGATTAGGGTAAACAAAGATGAAGGTCGAGCTTTCGAAGCACTCAATTACGATGAATGGGATATTTGTAGTGCAGCATGCACACTGGGCAAAAAAGAAAAATTGCCCGTTTATCAATTTGTCAAAGATGCCTTGATTAGAAAATATGGAGCAGATTTTTATGAACAACTCGACGAAACTGTTAAACATCTTAAAAATGGTCCCTTGAATCAGGACTGATTATTGATCTATATATCAGGCTTTATTCTAAAAAGTTATTTAATAATGATACGGTAATTTTTATAAGTA
>CAZYAC010000429.1:0-2856 GCA_964645475.1 uncultured Saprospiraceae bacterium
GGCGTTCCGAGGATTTCTTGTACCTCTTCACTTCTGAGTTCTATTCTTTCGTGTTCTTCCATTAAGCTCCTAATTCAAGTTGATTTCTAACTAAATAAAAGTAAGCACCACGTAAAGCTGTTAGTTCTGTATGACTGCCTTGTTCGACTACTTCGCCACTTTCAAGCACGATAATATTGTCTGCATTTTTTACGGTACTCAATCGGTGGGCAACCACAATGACCGTACGATCCTTAAAAAAGTTTTCTAGATTTTCCATAATGATCATTTCATTATAAGCATCTAGTGCGTTGGTCGCTTCGTCAAAAAATATGTATTCCGGATCTTTATAAACCGCCCGAGCAATAAGTAATCGCTGCTTTTGTCCTTGACTAAGTCCAACACCGTCGTCTCCAATTTTAGTATTATAACTCAAAGGCATGGCTTCTACGAATGATTGGATATTAGCCACTTTTACGGCTTCCAATAATCGCTTTTTATCCACCCTTGTTTCTCCCAGCGCAATATTGTTGGCTATGGTATCAGAAAAGATAAATCCTTCCTGCATCACTACCCCACACTTACTCCGCCAGAGTTTATTTTGCAGATTGGCGAGATTTACCTCTCCTAATTTTACGACTCCTTTGGTTGGTTGATAAAAATTTAAAAGTAACTTCAGTAAAGTAGTTTTTCCGCTACCGCTAGTCCCAACAATAGCGGTCGTTTTTCCTTTGGGAAAGGCCACTTCGACCTCCCGTAAAATAACGGGTGAATGAGGTCCACCGTACTGGAAAGTAACATTGTTCATAATCAAGTCTCCACCTTCTGGTAAAATATTGATATTCGCGCCTGGCTCTTCTTCATTTTCTTGTACGTGGATTTCATTCATTCGTTCCAAACTAATTTTTGCATCCTGCCCCGAACGGAAGAAATCAATTAATTGCTCAATCGGTGCATTTAATTGTCCAATAATATACTGAACGGCCAGCATCCCACCAAGGGTCATCGAACCTTCGATAACTGCTTTGGCCGCATAGAACGTAATGACAATATTTTTAGATTCATTGATCAGCGAAGCACCGAAACGTTGCATCTGATCCAACTGTAAAGTTTTAAGACTCAGTCGAAACAGTTTGGCCTGAATGCTTTCCCAAGCCCACCGCTTTTGTTTTTCGGCGTTATGTAATTTAATTTCCTGGATACCTCCAACCAACTGAATTAGATTGGATTGGTTTTCCGAAAGTTGATCAAAACGATGGTAATCGTATTCTTTCCTTTTGGCAAAAAACAACATCACCCAAATCAGATAAGCCACGGTAGCTAAAAAGAAAATTAAAAAGATCGTTCCATCGTAGAAAAATAAAATTCCACCAAAAATGAAAAAATTGATCATAGAAAATAACGTGATCAAGGAAGCAGAAGCTAAGAAATCCTCAATCCGTTGGTTATCATAAATCCGCTGTAAAATATCTCCGGTATGTCGCGTATCAAAAAATTTGATGGGCAATTTCATCATCTTAATTAAAAAATCAGAAACCAAACTGATATTGATCCGGATCCCGATATGTAAGAGTAACCAAGAACGAATGTATTCGATAGAAATCTGACTAAAAAAGAGCACCAGTTGTGCGACCAGAATAATCACGATATAATCAAAATCTCGATTTGTGATTCCATGATCGACCAGGGTCTGCATCAAAAAGGGAAAAGCAATCTGTAAAACACTGCCAAGGAGAATACCAATAAATAGTTGAAAGAGGTATGGTTTGTACTTAAACAAATAAGACCAAACATAGCTAAAACTACCTTTGTTTTGTTTTTCTCCGTCGCGTTCAAAAAAGTCTGGTGTTGTTTCTAAGAGAAGTAAAATTCCTACTTGTTCACCCTCTTGAATATCAGAAGCCCAACCTTTGATAAATTCTTCTCGAGTAATTTTTACTTTTCCAGCAGCAGGATCGGCAATCCAAACATGTTTTTTATTAGCTTTCTCGACAACAATAAAATGATTCTGTCGCCAGTGAGCAATGCAAGGAAGCGGTAAATCATCTAGTAGTTTGTCGAAGGTGACTTTGACTCCTAGCGAATGCATTCCAATAGCTTCCGCTGCGTCACTGATGCCCATCAGTGAAACACCATCCACATCAACATTACTCAACTCTCGGAGGGTATCCTGCCGATAGCGGCGACCATGATAGGCAGCGATCATCCTTAAGCAGGTTGATCCGCAATCCATGGCATCTAATTGTCGATAACTAGGAAGTTTATTTCGCATTTGTATGCTTTCCGCTTTTCACTGGATATTTCCAGTACAGGCCTGCCTACCGTTAGGTAGGTATTGTTTAATCAGGGTTAAGTAACTGTATATGTATAATTAAAAAAATGATTTTAAATCGGTTGTTCTATAAGCGGTGGAGAATTTTCGTTAGTCGATTATTCAGCAAAATATTCTTTTTTCCGCAAATAAATCACCTCATAAGGAGGCATCGTTTTGAGCTTCGCTCAAAACAGATAAAACAAAAAAAACACCTAATTTTTGAATAAAAAAAGAACGGTAGGAAAAACACAAAGAACGGTATAAATTAATTATTATACGATCAAATAATAATTAAAAATATATGAAGGCTGTTGAAATTTTATGATTTTTTTAATACACACTATCTTTAAATTTCTTCTAATAAATTGGGAGACAAAATAGATGCCACAATACAAAGCCCCGATGTCTTGTAAACATCGGGGCTTTGTATTGAAAATATTAGCTATCAACCGTTTTGAGTTGGATAGCTTAGTAATTGCTTACATCAAACCAAACATTTTGGCGTACTTAAGCATTTCTCCTTGATTACTGATTTTCACCTTTCCGGTAAGAATAGCCATCAT
>CAZYAC010000430.1:0-2732 GCA_964645475.1 uncultured Saprospiraceae bacterium
ACAGAATAGTTAAACTCTATTACTCATAAAAACTTTAAACAGTGGAAAACGAGAGAAATCCAAGAAGATTTGAGAGTGTTTTTTCCAAAAAAGTCCGTGCTGGAAAACGAAGAACCTATTTTTTCGATGTACGCCAGACCAAAGGAGAAGACTATTACTTAACGTTGACCGAAAGCACAAGAAAATTCAATAGCGACGGCTACGAAAGACACAAGATTTTCCTTTACAAGGAAGATTTTAATCGCTTTTTAGATGGATTAACAGAAGCGGTGGATTATGTCAAAACAGAGTTGATGCCCGACTATGATTATGACGAATACACGCGTAAACACGAAGAGTGGGAAGCAAGTCAGGCCGAAAGTGATGCAGAGTATCAAAAAAACAAAGACAACGACAATGACAGCAGTGACGTAACTGAGGATGTAGCCGAAGACGACATTAGCTGGTAAGAATAACTTTGATCTTAAAATAGGTTTTGGAAAGCAAGTTTCTCGTCAGAGAGGTTTGCTTTTTTTGTTTGCCAAATAATTACGACTACCGCCCATTGATTTTCTTCACCACCATCGGAAAAGTCTTCACCATTCCACTTCCCCTTTGACCTCCTCGAATCACCATATTTCCAGGAACCGCCCTTGGAGGCTGATTATCGTATAATTGTAAATCCTTTACTCGCTGTCTATATGGTATGGCAATTTTCATTTTCGCCTTGGTGGTTTCTACCGTCTTATGATGTTCGCGATCTCCTCCTTCAAATTTGACACGAGTTGGTCGATCTAAAGAAGTAGCATACATCATCTGATCATCTTGACCAACCACTGACAAGGTATAGGCGTCCGGTGCAATCCTATCTTTAGCAGGAATCCCATAACGAACGGTTTCTAATTCCATGTCCCAATTACCATTATGATTTTCTAATTCCAACAGCGCAATTTTTTCATAGCCATAAGTATTATCTTGGACGCTTTGAGGAGCAATGGCAAGGGCACTGTATTCCATTCTTTCATAATAATCTTCGATAAGGCTACCACAGGTTTGTTGAAAATCCCGAACAATATCATCTCCATCATCTTGCATGATGCAAAGACCAGCATTGGAACGGTAAGAAATTTTTCCATCAAGATCCTGAAAAGTAATACAACTTTCTACCGGATAGCCGTTCGCGCGATTAAAATCTTCACAAATTTTTAAGGTAGGAAAATAGACATCGCGTTCGGACATATACCAAGGTATTCCATTATATCCGGTCAGTTCAGTACAGCTAATATCATTAAACCCATGGGTACTATTAAAATTTTCGCAAGCCGAACGACTGCTAAATACATTCTGTCCCAGCCCCGTATCCGATTCAAAACAAGCACAACCATTGTACTCATCACTCAAATTAAAAACAGCGTGTGCCGTTTCGTGAATAGCCGTTCCGTGGTTATAGGATTCAGAGGTAAAAAGGTTGTGGGCAAGGAATTGTAAATTCCCCAATAAATACGCTCCATCACTGTATTCATTTTTATGTAACAAACCAAAAGCATCAATTCCATCAATTATATTTTCTTTCATAAAAGAAGGAAAGCGATCTGGGTTTCCATAATCTAGCGCCAATTGAAAACCATCAACTGCTTCTCGCGTATAGAAAAAAGCCCAACTTTCTTTATGGTTTTTAACCATGTTATTTTTATGGTAGCCGTTGTAAATAAGGTCCTCAACATCTCCTAAAAAACTCGACCAATTTCGAGTATTTCCATTTGTATTATAATCGGTATCTGGCAGAAAACACAAGTTGATGGATTGTCCTAAGGCATGCCGAGAAGTAGCGTAGAGCATTATCTTATCGTTGGGCCAGCGAGAATCTCCAGCATCAAAAAGAGCGAGTTTTTCTGTTTTTTTTCCATCCACACTATAGATTTGAAAAATATATTCTACATTGGTTCCCGCAGGAAAACCTCTTGGATAGGTATAGGCCAGATTGAGATTTTTTAACGGCTCGGTAAAAGTCCACTCTTTTGCGACCCCCCATTTTCCATTGGTTCTTTTTCTCTTAGAAGGAAGTCCATTCTCGTTACGGTACCATTCATATTCATAAACAGAAAGCACAACTCGCTTGGTACCTGCTGGTTCCAAGGCATTGAGTTTGAATTGTACACTTTGAAAATTATCAGGATGTAACGGACGGTGGATCCATTCTCTTACGATCGCATTACCTGGCGGATAATCTACCGGAGTATCGATGGTAGGTTCTTTAATGATCGGATCATCATCAATTGGATTGTCAACAACCGGTGGATCATCACTTGGGGTTTGGCCGGCAGGACGAAGCATTTCACAAGCGACGAAAGAAAGACAAATGAAAAATACGAGCGGGAGATACTTCATGGGAATTTATTTTGGGAATACGTGAAGTCTTAAGTCGGCTTTAGGATTGGACTATTTATTATTAAGAAGGTTAAATCAGATTCGAAAAAAATTATATGTGAACTTGAATTATTAGTTTGATAGTCCTGTCTTTTCTTGAATTGTAACTGCTTAACATCTTTATTTCTCGCAGAGGCGCAAAGACGCGCAGAGCAGTTCGCGGGGTTATGTGGTGAAAAATGGAGCATCGAAGTATAAAGGTTTTGATTTTGAATGAAATTGAAGTTGTAGTTGCGATTGGATTTGAGGTTAAAAAAACTGAAATTAAAACAGGGAGTGTTCTAAATTTTGTGTTTTTTAAATTCAAGTTCAATGTCAAAAACAAT
>CAZYAC010000431.1:0-2668 GCA_964645475.1 uncultured Saprospiraceae bacterium
GAATAATTGTGTGGACAACTTGCTTATCGCATTTAAATCTTAATCTAAAATAAAAATGGCGAATACAGAACCAATCTCTCATAATAAGTATTTTCAACGTGGACAGGAGATGCTACGCAATGCGACCACCATCAAATCTCCGACTGAATTATTTTATCGAATCTATTGGCGTTCAAATAAAACCATTCACTGGAATCGGGTAGTTATGGATCAATCCACAGAAAAGATGGTTCGTGAATTACCGTATCAAGATTTTTCAGTATTAGAAATTTCTGGAAATAAATGGAAAGACTTTGGTTTTAAAAATTACGAAACCTTAAAATATCCAGAATTTGATATTTGTAAAAATGAGTTTGATCTAGGAGAAAAAAAATATGATCTAATTATTGCGGAGCAGGTCTTTGAACATTTATTATGGCCATACCGTGCTGGAAAAAATGTCTTCAAATTACTTAAACCCGGTGGTTACTTTCTCAATACACTCCCCTTTTTGATCGTCATCCATAAATGTCCTGTTGACTGTTCTCGCTGGACGGAAACTGGCTTAAAGTATTTTTTAGCAGAGTGTGGTTTTCCGCTTGAAAACACGGAAACAGATGCTTGGGGCAATCGACAATTTTTAAAAGCCCATGCTAAAAATGGTGTTGTACCTTTTTATATCAAACATGTTCATTCACTAAAAAATGAACCAAAATATCCGGCAAGTATCTGGTCACTATCTAGAAAACCATTCTAATTTCATTAAAAAATACTACAAAAATTCAAAAAATGAAAACGGTTAATTACACTAGTACAAATTCTAGCGCAACAACAATCCCGATAAAGGATCTACCAGGAGCAATCGTGCATAACAAAGTCGGTGTTCAATTTGGTTGCGGACTTTGGGCACCTACCAATTGGGAGAACTATGATGTAAGTCCTGCGCTACGTCTACGAAAAATTCCGGTACTAGGTAATTTAGTTCCTAAAGGCCCTTTTGGAGACTGGCCTAAGAATGTAAAATACGGCAATATCATTACCGGATTACCACTACCCAATGGTTCTGTGGACCACCTCTATTGTTCACATGTGCTAGAACATCTTTCCCTTCAAGATTTCCGTGCTGCCTTAGAAAACAGCTATCGCTTGCTTAAACCCGGCGGTGTATTTCGATTTGTTTTGCCCGATTTAGAAGGACTGGTCAAGGCCTATCAGAATAATCCTTCTGTTGATGCTAGCATGGAGTTTATGGAAGAAAGTTATTTAGGTCGACATGAACGTGCTAAAGGACTCAAAGGTTTTGTTCGAGAATGGTTGGGCAATAGCAAACATCTTTGGATGTGGGATTTTAAGAGTATGAAAAAAGAACTCGAAGCCGTTGGTTTTAAATCTGTACGTCGAGCCTATTACCATGATAGTGAACACCCCCAATTTAAAGAGGTAGAAGAATTGCGAAGATGGGATAAACAATTAGGCGTAAACTGTTTTAAGTAAAATTTATAATCAATCCATCTCTGTGAAAATACTATTCTGCTGGACCGATCTTTCTGGATACATGAGTGCGTGCTGGAGAGCAATGGCTCAAAGTCAACATCTGGACATTTTTGTTATCGCTTTCGGAACTAGTCATGAGACTTCATTTGGTCATCAATTGATGGCAGAAATTCCACATCAATTACTTGATTCAACAGAACGATTGGATACCGGATTAATTGAAAAAATAATTGAACGAGAGAATCCCGACACCATCGCCATTGCTGGCTGGTTTCATCCACCTTATCGAAATTTACCATTTCGTTCAATACACCGTAATCGTCAATTTATCCTTTGTATGGATACGCCTTACTGGCATACATGGCGACAGAAATTAGCACCTTATATTTTAAAACCCTTTATCAAAAAAATGGATAAAGTGGTCGTTAGTGGAGAACGCAGTTGGCAATATGCACGTCAACTCGGATTTAGTACCCGCGATATTCTAAAAGGACAATACGGAATTGACTATAGTTACTTTGCTGCTACCTTTAAAAAACGTAAGCAAAACGCTTGGCCAAAAAATTTTCTCTTTGTCGGTCGCTACAACGAAGTAAAAGCAATAGACATTCTAGTAAAAGCTTACCAAAAATATAGAAAGGAATGTACAGATCGTCCTTGGAATTTGATCTGTTGTGGTAAAGGGCCGTTAGAACATTTATTAAAAAATCAACCGGGGATTATCAATCACGGATTTGTGCAGCCAGAAAACCTCCGAGCTATTTTTGTGGAGGCTGGATGCTTTATAATGCCAAGTCGTTTTGATCCTTGGCCGTTATCTATTATCGAAGGATGTGCCGCTGGATTACCAGTGATTTGTACCGATGTATGTGGTACTAGTGTAGAACTAGTCAAAAGCTGGCATAATGGATTTCTGATACCGTCCGAAAATCCAGAAGCTTTAAAACAAGCTATGATGTTCGCTCAAGATGAATATAAAAATTTGAGTCAGATGGGCGCCAATGCCCAACAACAAGCAGCACCCTATACGCCAAAACTTTGGTTAAAACGCTGGGAATTTTTTTTAATAGAAAAGAAGTCTTCCCTAAAGACCGTTGCAATTTCTACCCAAGAGCCAACGGTTTAATGTTAATCCAAAAAATCAACCAATGAATCAACTCGTTCCAGGTTTTACCAATGTTTACGAAGAGAATAT
>CAZYAC010000432.1:0-2619 GCA_964645475.1 uncultured Saprospiraceae bacterium
AGTCCGATTCCTGAACCTTCTTTTTTTGTAGTAAAAAACGGCATAAAAATTTGTCCTATTTTTTCTTCATCGATACCTGGTCCATTGTCTACAACTCGGATGACAGGAGATTGATTAGAGAGTCGTTCAAGTCGAAGGACAATTTCAGGGTTGGCTTGAGGTTGTTCTCCAGCGACCGCTTCGATCGCATTTTTCACCAAATTGATCAACACTTGTTCTATAAGTCCTGGATCGGCTTCAATCAATACTGGCTTTTCTGGTAAGACCATTTTAAAGTCAACCCCTTTTTCAACAAATACCGGGCGGAACAATACCTCTACCCGCCGCAACATTTCCCGTGCATCAACGGTCTCAAAAGTAGGTAAAGGAACACGCGTTAAATTTCGGTAGGTTTCCGTGAATTTTAAGAGGGCTTCACTACGGCGGTTGATCGTTTTTAAGGCCATCCGAATATCTGCTAATTCTGGTTCGGTCAACGGTTCATCTTCTTTTAGCATGCTTTCCATGGTCGTGGCGAGCGAAGCGATGGGCGTTACAGAATTCATAATTTCGTGGGTGAGTACTCTGATTAATTTTTGCCAAGAAATCAGTTCTTGCTCTTCTAGTTCTCCATGGATATTCTGTAAGGAAACCAACTTGAAGGCATTTTTTTTCATTTTAAACTCTACCGCTTGTAAGGACAATTGTAAGAGTTCGTTGTCTACATTTATTTTGACCAGTTCACGATCTCCATGTTCCAATCTTTTGATGGTTTCAAAGAGCACATCATCCACTTGTTTGAGATAATAAACATCTAGTAAATATGGCTTTTTTAGAATTTCTTTTAGCCGTTTATTCATTAAAACTACTTTATCATCTTCATCAAAACATAATAGTCCTACATCTACATTCTCTACAATGGTTTGGAGGTAATTGTGGTTGGCTTCTTGTTCGGAACGAATATTTAAAAATTTCTGATTGATTTGGTTAAAAGCCTCGTAGAGTTCTCCAAAAGTTTTTCCTTTATGATGTCCTGAATAGGTAGCGGAAAAATCTTCGTATTTGATACCAAGTAGAAAAGAGGTAAAATCCCGATTGGTTTGATCTACATATCGAACAATTTGCCAAAGAATTCCTATCAAGATCAAGGTTAAAATAAAAAGGGTTACGTAATGATCTGTATTTTGGTAGAAATAAACCAATGCCAGTACCAGTCCGATCAGCAGTAGCAAACGTAAGAGGAGGTTGAATTTGAAATTTTTTAGCATTTGTTTTTAGTTGTGGATCAGTGGATCAGTGGATCAGTTAATTAGGTTCATCTTTTTATTTTTGAATAAAAAAATATTTTTTTTCGCGTCTCGTGTGACTAATTAACCAATCAACTAATTAACTGATCAACCAATCTACTCCACTACAATCCATGTTTCTCCATTCTACGATAGAGCGCGGCTCGAGTAATGCCAAGTTCTAGCGCTGCTTTACTGATATTACCTTTGTGTTTGGTGAGGGTTCTTTTGATGGCCCATTGTTCCAATTCTTCTAAATTATAATCTTCAAGCGCAGCAGATTGATCGGCCTCGTTGGGTTTTAAAAACATAAAATCCTCTGGTTGCAGGGAATTTCCTTCACTGAGAATTACGGCTCTTTCCACTGCGTGTCGTAGCTCACGAATATTACCTGGCCAACCATAGTCCAGTAATTTATTTTTCGATGCCGCTGAAAGTTTTAATTCTGACTTTTGGTATTTTCGAGAGAACATGTTTAGGTAATGTTCACTTAATAAAGTAATGTCATCTCCTCGCTCTCTTAAAGATGGTAATAATAATTCCACAGTATTAATTCGGTATAATAAATCTTGTCGAAAACGGCCTTCTTTCACCATTTCGTATAGCGGCATATTGGTTGCACAAATTAACCGAATATCCACTGGCTGTGAATCACTGGAACCAACTTTTTGAATTTTTCTATTTTGTAAAACGGTTAGAAGTTTCGCTTGTAAGGGCAAGGATAAATTACCAATTTCATCCAAAAACAACGTTCCTCCAGAGGCGACTTCAAAGCGTCCCGTACGATCCTGATAAGCATCGGTAAACGCTCCTTTAACGTGGCCAAACAATTCACTTTCAAATAAAGACTCCGGTATCGCACCCAAATCAACACTGATAAAAACTTCTTCCGACCGAGGAGAGGCTCGATGTAACGCCCGTGCGATTAATTCTTTTCCCGTTCCATTTTCTCCTAGAATCAAAATATTCGCATCCGTTTTACCTACTTTATCAATGGTTTTAAAAACTTTTTTCATCGGTTCTGATTCACCAATAATTTCGGTAAAAGACTGATCAATTGTATCAGATAACGCCTTTTGTTTCTGTTCGAGTTTATTGACTGTTTTACGTGTTTTATTCAATTCATAAACCGTCAAAATCGTAGAAAGCAATTTTTGATTACGCCATGGCTTTTCTACAAATTCGATGGCACCTAACTTAATCGCTTCTACGGCTAGGTCCACATCCGCAAAGGCCGTAATGACGATCACACTCGCATCGGGTTTGAGTTCTAGAATTTTTTCTAGCCAACGAAGTCCGTCATTACCACTGGTTTCTCCTTTTCGATAATTCATATCTAAAAGAATAACATCGT
>CAZYAC010000433.1:0-2571 GCA_964645475.1 uncultured Saprospiraceae bacterium
GATTCTTTTCAATATCATTAAGGGCGGTGGTAATTTCTTCTCGTTTAAATTTAGCGACATTGTGAATGGAAGTATTTAAAAAAGATTGTAAAACTAGTAAGGCACTGATTAGACCAACTATCCACGAGCTATACCGAAATTGTTTTGTTTTTTTATAAAAAAATAATAATCCAAAACTAACCAATATCATGATCGCCGGCCCTGAAAAAAGGAGCAGTCGTGGGATGGTCGAATAGAGTCCTAATCCAGAAGCAAAAAAAGCAATTACTAGAGGTATTACAAACAAGCACCAATGAGCGGGCGAGACTTTTTTCCAGAGCGCGTATCCGCCCAAGAAAGCAAAAGGAAGTGCTAACCATTTATAAAAAAAGCCACCAGGATTACGTAGAATACCTGTAAACGTATCTAGATACCATCGCCAGTTTTCGCTTTCCCAAAATCTTAGCGGCATAAAATATTCCGTATGATACTTAACCAATCCTGCGTTTTGCAGCGAAGGTAATATTTGAGAATAAAAGAAAAATCCAAAGCTAATTGTCCAGCAGAGGGTTGGTAAGCATAAGTTTTTTAGCGCTTCTTTTTTGTGTAAGATTCGTACGCACAATGCTAGCCAGACACCTGCCAAAACAAAGACCACAGGTTGCGAACACCAGATAAAAACACTCCCCAAAAGACTGAGAAGCATCCATCTTGTTTTATTTTCTAGATCTTCTAATAATTCCAAAGCCAGATAACTCATGGTCACCGCCGCTAGGACATCCAAACTATACTGCTTGACCTCAGAAGAATAATAGACCAAGTTGGAATTAAAAACAAAGAAAGCAAGGGCCATTACGGCAAAAGGGTAATCAAATAATCGTCGTGCTATTTTTGCAAAAACAAGAACGCTGAGTAATCCAGCTAAGAGTGGTACAAGTCGCAATATCATTTCGCTGGTGCCAAATAAACTCACGGCTAATTTTTCTAAGTAAAGAAAAAATAAAGGAGCTGTTTGATCATAAGGTAGTCCGTTGGCGAGTTGTGAAAAGGGAAGGGAGATAATGCCAGTTGCTAGATTGGCTTCGTCGTACCACAGATTACGGTTGTGCAAAAACGGAATGATCCGTACAAGAAATCCCCAACCAATCAAGATTGAAAAGAGGTTGTCATAAAGCCAGATAAAAATGGATTTATTTTCTTGTGTAGTATGAATTTTGATTGATTGTATAGTTAAAGAAGTAAGATTTTTGGTAAAGATACGGAAGTTTGAAAATAGGAGATATGAGTGACGTGATTTCTACTTGATTTTGTGGAAATATAGGGTCTCGCAGAGCGGTTTGCGGAGGTTTTTCTGATACTAACCACTCGAAACAAACATAATTAGAATATCACTCTAACCAGCTTCAACCGATTACGTCGCTCACTTGGAACAATCACTTCGTTCGATGCCACTTGCACGGCATCGCGGAAGCGCAATTTAATCTCCTGATTTTTGGTACTCATGACACTATTGCGATCGTATTCTCCGGTGCTATTGATGACGTATTCGCTGACGGTACTCTCTAGTTTTATGTCATCGTTGAAGAGGAGGCGGAGTTGTGAAGGCGTTTTTAAAATAAAGTAGCTAGAGAAGATGGCGTTGTCATCCTGAGAATATTGTTTTTTATGTAAAATTTGATTCCAGTGGGGAGTTCCATCCGGGTGGACCGCCACAATAAAAACATGATCATAATAATAGTCGACAATGTAACGTAGACCATCCGCACCGACAAGACCGCGACCTGCCGAGGCCATCCGTCTTTCATATTCTTTGGTGCGTTCAAACATTAACAACATACCACCATCTTGTCTAAGAACGATATCTTGGATACGTACATTATCCAACCCTTTAAAGTCCTTGACGATTTTACCTTCCAAATCTGATACTAATTGATTTTCAAAAACATTGTATTTTAAACGGTATTTTCCAAAATTATAATCGGGAATATGAATAGAAAAATAACCATCGGCGCGACTTCTATTTTTGGAAGCGAATAATCCACCCCCTACTAGCACCTGATTGCGATTGTCGTAATTAAATAAAATACTGTAGGTCAGCTTGTTTTCCATTGGCAATTTAAAGGCTTCAACAGCAGAACTTTGTTTGCCACAACGATAGACTAAATAATGGTGATTGTCAATTTTATTTTTTCGATTGTCTTTGCTCATGATGAGATACATCACTCCTTTATTATTAAGAAGTAATTCAATATGCTCGTTGAAAAATTGGCTATCATCAATTTCAAATTTGGCTTCCCAGAGGATAATTTTATTTACCAAATCGTATGAAATTGCCTTGATATTACTTTGGTTTTTAATAGAATAAATCAGTACCTTTTTCTTATCTTCGGAATAAATCATTTGTTTGGTGGGTTCTCCAAAACTGGTAGGATATTGCATGATGGTCGCCGAATCAATCATATTAGCGGCTGGGTCGTATTTTTGAATTCGCAAATATTCTTTGCGCTTCTTTTTATAGTGATAGATAATGCTAAAACTATTGCGATTTGGAATCATTCCTACGACGTCAAAACGTTTGTGTTCAAACTTTAA